>CAZLGI010000218.1:0-2572 GCA_964558995.1 uncultured Carnobacteriaceae bacterium
GTCTGCTGGAATAGCAGCAGCGATGGTTGTGAGGAGAAATCCACTTCATCGGAAATATATCGTCAAATCGATTGAGGGAATTAAGAACAATGTCACCGAGGAAGGCCGCGTTCTGAACGTCTCGGGAGGGACAGCCGTTATGAGGGATTTAGCTGGTTACAGAGAAATCTCCAAAAACTGGCAACAAGGCTGGGGGCAAGGGCTGGCACTCTCGTTCTTTTCGGAACTGCTTGCGGCTTATGAATGATTTAGTAACACAGGATGTCTTCGAAGAGACCCATCTGTGTGTACAGAAAGGACGAACAATGAAGCAGTTTTTTGAAGCGTTTAAGCATCCGCCAAAAGAGTTTAGTTTCTTTCCATTTTGGTTTTGGAATGACCATTTGAGTTTTGAAGAAATTGAAAGGAGTCTAAAAGACTTCCAGAGCAAAGGCATTGACGGCGTAGTAATCCATCCACGTATCGGCCTTTCAAAAGAAATCGGCTATTTAACCGATCAGTTTTTTACTTTCATTGAGTTTGCGGTTGAGAAGGCTGCAGAGTTAGATATGCAAATTATTTTATACGATGAAGGCATGTATCCGTCAGGTTCCGCTCATGGGAAAATTGTTGATGCAAATCCGGAGTTGGCTTCTAAAGGTGCACTTCTATTAAAAAAGAATGATTTGGATGCTTTTCCACATGAAATCATTGATGTTATTGGAACTTACGATATTCATTTAGGAACAGATGGATGGGAAATGACGAGTGGGGAAGAGTATGTGTTAATTTTTGCTTACACTGGTGGGAATATTCGAGGCGTTCATTTGGGAGAAGATGATTTTCAACAACCACCGAAATCGACTGACTTACTTCAAAAAGAAACTGCCAAGAAATTTTTAGCCTACACTCATGAGCAGTACTATAAGCGGTTAGCCGATTATTTTGGCAATACGATTATTGGCTTTTTTACAGATGAACCAGATATGGTTGGTAGAAACGCCTTTCCGAATATGCTTCCTTGGACACAAGGGATTGAAGAGGCTTTGGATCTTGCTGAGATTAGGAAGACAGACTTGCCACGGTTGTTTTTGGAGAGTAAAAATTCGTCGGATGAACAAGCTAAGGAAAGCTATAGAACATTAATTCACCAACAATTGGGAACAAATTATTACGCAGAATTGTCGGAGTGGTGTAGGAAGCATGATATTGCTTTGATGGGGCATCCACATGGCAGTATGGATATCGGCTACCAAGAGTATTTTGATGTACCAGGTCAAGATATGGTGTGGCGTTGGGTTGAGCCAGGAGTAAGAGGGGGCATTACAGGGATTGATAGCACCGCCGCTAAATGTTCTGCTGATGCTGCTAGACATCTAGGCAGAAGACGCAATTCTAATGAAGTGTTTGGTTGTTGTGGTCCTGATGGGAATCAATGGGCATTTACCTTACAAGATATGAAGTGGTATTTGAACTGGCTGTTTGTTCGGGGTGTAAACTTGATTATTCCGCATGCTTTTTTCTATTCATTGAAGGGCGTTCGAGGCGAAGATCGTCCGCCAGATGTCGGTCCGAATAATTTATGGTGGCCTTATTTCAAGCAAGTCGCTGATTATAGCAAAAGAATGAGTTGGCTCATGACAGACGCGGTCAATCAAACCAATATTGCTGTTTTATGTCAAAGTGATCAGTTGCCTTGGGAAGAAGTTGTGCCTTTGTGGGAGCAACAGATTGAGTTTAATTATTTAGAAGAAAAGTATTTGAATCAGTTACTAGTTGATAAAGAAGGTTTCTTTACAATTGAGGATCAACGCTATACGACTCTCGTTATTAGTGAGGAATTATCTCCTGATGTTAAAGAAAAAATAGCAATTTTAAGGGAAAAAGGAATGAAAGTTCTTTGTCACACAGATATTGAAAAAATTAAAGGAGTAGCGGTTCATCGTCCGTTACTCTCAGAATTCGTTCCAGAAATTCGCTACAGCCAAGTGAAAAAAGAGGGCAATCTCTTTCATTTATTCAGTAATGAAGGCTTAGAAACAGTGGAATTTGATTGGAGTGTGAAGCAAAAAATATGTGAGTTTAATCTTGATGAAGGAGAAATCTATGCGGTTAATCCTACTGAAGGGGCGCTTGCTATTAGGCTCTATCCTAGCGAATTAAAAGTCTTTGCTGAAAGACTAGATGATACGGATTATCCAGTAAAGGAAGCAACAAGCATGACTGAAGTGCCATTGGACTACCAACTATCTACATCACCTTTTGACCTAACCGATTTTGAAGGCTGGGAAAAGTTTTCTCCGTCTTATTCTGGAGAGGTTAGCTATCAACTCGTTTTAACGATTGATCAAAAGGAAAATTGGGGAGACTTTGTCCTTGATTTAGGTGAGGTGAAGGATCTTGTTGTGTTAGATACGGAAGCCGGTGAACGGAAAATGATTTTTGGCTCACCGTATCAACTTTCAATTGGCCAGTTTGCTTCTAATAACAGAAAAGAATTGAAGTTAATCGTTATTAATAGCCTGACTAATCAGTATGGCAATAACCCGCGTCCTTCTGGTATTCTTGGTCCGGTAAAATTGTATAGGAAACA
>CAZLGI010000219.1:0-2549 GCA_964558995.1 uncultured Carnobacteriaceae bacterium
TATCTGAAAATATTTTTAAATCAACATTTCTAGATAGTTTTTCCTATAAAAACTGTCAAAGATAAATTTATAGCAGTTGAATCCCTAATATGTTCCACCTATAAAACTATTAAGTGGGAAGATGGGCGGTTTTTATTTTCTGTGTTTTTCCACTTTAGCCTCTAGGTGGGAAGTATAGGTTTTTATTTTATCCCATCTTCCTATTTGTCGTATAAATTCAATCTGGAACAAAAAAAGACAAAAGTTCTCTCAATTAGAGAAAACTTTTGTCCGACCCTAGACTACTTATATAATCGTATACCTCTGCCACTTCTTGGAGGCCCACCGCATTGCAAAGAATATCGAACGGAAAGTCCAGTCAACCATCATCGCAAGCCATACGCTTAAGACTCCCATATCAAAGACATAGGCGAATAGGAAACTCAAGCCAACTCGGAAGACAAACATGGAAAATATCGATGTGTACATGGTTGACACCACATCTCCAGCCGCCCTGAGAGCATTCGGTAGAGAAAATGACATTGGCCAAATGAGCATGGCACCAATCCCGTGCACAAGCATAATTTGATAGGCCAAGTCTAATGATTCAGCTGAAAGACTATACATACTCAAAATAGGTTTCAAGAAAATCATAATTGGTATATTAAGCATAGCCATATAAAGGTAGCCTTTTTTCATTAATAATTTTGTGTAGTAATCTGCTTGACCTAGTTCGCCAGCTCCGACACTTCGGGAAACAACAGTTGTTATCGCAAGTCCGATTGCTGCTCCTGGCACAATTGCCAAACCTGTCAGACTATTCGCCACCGCATGTGCTGCGATTGACGCAGTACTGAATGTCGCAACCAAACTTGTCATAATAATTTTCCCGATTTGGAAGATACTATTCTCCAAACCATTCGGGATTCCAACTCGAAGAATTCGTTTCACCGTTTTATAATCGATATCTCGAACACGATATGAACTCACCGATATAGGTAGCTTCGGATTCCGCAACATGTGCATCATCGTAATCGAACTGATGACTCTTGAAATTAAAGTCGCAAAGGCTGCCCCGAAAACGCCCCATTTGAAAATAAATATGAAGATAGCGTTCCCGACAATGTTAATCACGTTCATAACCAGAGCATTTATCATTGCCTTTTTCGAATCTCCCATCACTCGAAACAGTGATGCAGAAATGTTAAAGAGACCTAAGAAAGGGAAAGATGCTGCAGTAACGTAAAAGTAGGTAACCGCACTGGACATAACAGAAGCTTCAACATCACCAAATAGCATTTGTAAAATTGGTTGATTAAAGGTTAAAGCCACGATAGCTGTGATTATCGAGAGAAAAGCAACAACTAAGAATAATTGTCTAGCAGCATGACTACCCATTTTTCGGTCACCACGGCCTAAATACTGTCCAACTATAATTGCTCCTCCAGCAGCCACCGTAGAGAAGAAGTTAATTGCTAGGAAGTTAATACTATCTACCAGGGCAACGCCAGAAACCGCATGATCTCCAATTGATGCCACCATCATTGTGTCGATAAAACCAATCGATAAAGCTAATGCTTGTTCAATAATCAAAGGAATAATTAATACTTGTAAGGCTTTAGAACTAAATAAGGGCTTAGATTCTACCAGATTACTTTTTACCAAAGAAAAGCGCTCCTTTTTTGTTTCAAATAATACCAAACATAATAAAACCAACTGTATTGATCGCAACGTTCGCCATCATGTGTACCAACCAAGATGAATAAATGGTCTCACTCCAAGTAGTCAACCAATTAAAAATGAGACCGCCTACAAATAAGCCAACCATTGCTAAGATAAACAACGAAGGATTAAACCAACCTCCCATGATTGCCACGTGATAAATTGCAAAGGCAAAGGCACTGATCCCCGACGCCACCCAAGTTCTTATGAGTTTGCGTAACCGTCCAAAGATAAAACCGCGAAAAAACAACTCTTCTAAAATCGCATTTGCAAACGAAATATATAGGGCTACAAAGAGAAAATTATCTTTATTAATCGATAATTTCGATGTTAAGTGAGTTTGGATACTAGCTAAATCGATCCAATCACTCAAAACAAAATAAGCGCTTAAAATAATAGCGTACACTAACAAGCCCAAACCAATTGAAAGTAATAATTTCTTTTTTGATTTCACCCTGAATAACTTACGAATCGACGTATCCCTTGTTCGTAAATTATAAGTAAATGGCAGAAGTAAAAATAAAAGTACTTTCAAAAATGACTTAAATAAATAACCCGCTTGAAGCAGCGTATCCGCAAAAAACATCGAACAGATTGCCACCAAAGCAATTAACAGGATACTTCTTAGTTCTTTACCAATAGTGATTCAACTCCTTTTACAAGAGAACTGTTCTTGATTTTTGAAATGTTAGTTCTATTATACGCCATGTAGAAAGAATATGATGATTATTCTTAAAAAGACAGCGTTTTTATGACAAAATTAATCTATCATGATACATAAATTGGAAAGGAAACACACCATGAAAAAACCACACCACTCAAAGTGAACTGCCCCCTGTCAAGTAGAC
>CAZLGI010000220.1:0-2538 GCA_964558995.1 uncultured Carnobacteriaceae bacterium
TCTGTGCCCAACAAAAAAACGGACCGAAGTCCGTTTTTTTAAGTATTATACGTATTGTGCAAGAATTTCTTCTAGTTTTTCTTTTGGCGTATAACCAACTAATTTTTCTACAACTTCGCCGTCTTTTTTTACTAACAAAGTAGGGATTCCCATGATTCCAAATTTTTGTGGTGTATTTGGATTTGCATCCACATCCATCTTAGAGAAATTAACTTTATCTCCCATTTCTTCATCTAGCTCATCAATGATAGGTGACTGCATACGGCAAGGCCCACACCAAGTTGCCCAAAAGTCAACGAGTGCTACCCCTTCATTTGTCTCTTCATCAAAATTCGCATCTGTAATATCTTTAACCATTATAAGTCTCCTCTCAAATTTTACTCTTTATATAGTATAACAAAGTTCATTCGTCCCTGCTATATTTTTGCTCATTACTTAAAGGTTGCAATAGTTGCGCCATCTCCACCAGCATTTGGTGGTGCAAAATTAAATGATTTTACCTGCGGATGTCGCTTCAAAGCTTCTGTGACGCCTTGCCTGATTGCACCTGTCCCTTTGCCATGAACGATGGTAATTTGTGAATGGTTGGCAAGTAACGCACTATCGAGATAACCATCCAGCTCACGCATCGCATCCTCATAACGATAACCACGTAAATCAAGATTGGTTGATACGTGACTATCACTAGCTGATCTCACCGAAGCCATTTGTCTTCTATGAGAACGTGCTTGTTTGGCAGGTTCTTCTTCGATTTTTTTCAAATCACTTTCAGGTAACTTCATTTTCATAATACCGATTTGAACGACCCAACTACCTTTGTCTTTTTCTAATAAGATTCCGCGTTGGCCATATGTTTCGGTTAGAACCTCATCACCCGGCTTTAATTCTTTTTTCTTTTTCTCGCGTTGTAGCACTTTGTTGTCGGTTAAAGGATTCTCTTGTTTCAAATCACTGAATTGCTTACGCAAGTCAATTAATTCGTGTTCTTTAACTTTAGACGAACGATCAAGATTTAACTGCATTTCTCTAATTTCTTGCATTAAAAATTCAGCTTCTTCTCTTGTCTTTTCGACGATTTGATTGGCTTCATCTTTAGCTGCGCGAATCATGCGGTCTTTGTCTGTTTCCAACTTCTCACTTTGACTTCTCAAATCAGCTAGCAAAGCGTCTGATTCGTCAATCTGCTGTTGCAAACGATAGGATTCTTGTTCATTCTTTCGACGTTTCTGTTCTAAGCAATCATTTCATTTAACGATTGACTCTCTTCATCAATAAAACTGCTCGCTTGCTGTAGGACTTGTTCTGGAATACCTAAACGTCTTGAGATATCAAAGGCATTACTTCGTCCAGGAACACCTATTTGCAAACGATACGTCGGGGCAAGTGATAGCGAATCAAATTCCATACTCGCATTAATTGTCCCTGCTCGGTTATAGGCATAAGCCTTTAATTCGGGATAGTGAGTCGTCGCCATGACTTGTGAGTTCTTAGAGCCAACGTAATCCAAGATTGCAATCGCCAGAGACGCCCCTTCTTGCGGGTCAGTACCAGAGCCTACCTCGTCAAAAAGAACCAAACTATTTTCGTCAATTTCATTTAAGATTGAAACAATGTTGGTCATGTGAGATGAGAACGTACTTAAACTTTGCTCAATTGATTGCTCATCACCAATATCGGCATAAATTTCATCAAAAACGCCGATTTGACTATTTTCTTCTGCTGGAATTTGCAAACCAGACTGCCCCATTAATTGGATAATTCCAAGAGTCTTCAGCGCAATCGTTTTACCACCTGTGTTCGGTCCGGTAATGATAATTGCTTGATACTCTTCACCTAGAATCAAGTCATTTTCAATGACTTCATCCGGATCAATTAACGGGTGCCTTGCTCCCCAGATTGCAACATGGTTCTTTTCGCTAAGGTGAGGCTTGCTAGCTTTCAAACTCACTGCGTACTGGGCTTTTGCGTTGACAACATCCATATCCGTTAAGACACGGCTATTCGTCCTTAAATCACCGATGTACGGCACAAGTAAGGCAGATAACTCATAAAGAATACGTGCTTCTTCATGTTTTTCTTCAGCATGCAAAGAACGCAGTTTATTATTTTGATCAAGCACACTTTGAGGCTCGATAAATAAAGTTTGTCCGGTTGAACTCTGGTCATGGACCACACCGCCAAACGCATTTCGATATTCTTGTTTTACTGGAATAACAAAACGATCATTTCGAATCGTTACAATCGCATCACTTAAGTATTTTGCCTGCTTGCCTCGAATAATATCATCTAACTTAGAACGAATCATTCCCTCACTGGCCCGGATTGACTTTCTAATTCTGTCTAAGGTAGGACTGGCATCGTTCAAAAGTTCGCCATCCTCAGACACAGACATCGTAATTCTCTTACTAATTGTTGGAATTGAAACTAGCTGAGAAACCCTATCATAAAGATGATAGAGTTCAATCTCATGTTCTTCAAACCACTCAAAAAACTTCAATGTTTCTTGGCAAAGCTTTTTTCATATTTATAGGTTTATAT
>CAZLGI010000221.1:0-2472 GCA_964558995.1 uncultured Carnobacteriaceae bacterium
CTAAAATGGTTCCGCCACCTTCTCCACCTTCTGGACCAATATCGATAATATAATCGGCTGTTTTAATCACATCTAAGTTATGTTCAATAACTAAAACTGTATTGCCATTTTCGACTAGACGATTTAATACCTCAAGTAGTTTTGCAATATCATGTGTATGCAGACCTGTTGTTGGCTCATCTAAAATATAGAAGTTATGTCCGCGTGAAATTTTCTGCAACTCACTGGCTAATTTCATACGTTGGGCTTCCCCACCCGAAAGTGTTGTTGAAGACTGACCTAAGCGGATATAGCCTAGCCCCACATCTTTAATCGTTTGTAGCTTACGTACAATTTTTGGAATGTTCTCAAAGTATTCAATCGCTTCGTTCACTGTCATATCTAAGACATCCGCAATTGAACGATCTTTGTATTTCACTTCTAATGTTTCCGAGTTATAACGTTTCCCATGACAAACTTCACATGGAATGTAAACATCTGGTAAGAAGTGCATTTCAATCTTTTTAATTCCGTCCCCACGACAAGCTTCACAGCGTCCGCCTTTGACGTTAAAACTAAAACGACCTTTCTTGTATCCACGCATCTTCGCTTCGTTTGTTTGCGCGAATAATTCACGAACGTCATCAAATACACCCGTATACGTTGCAGGGTTACTTCGTGGTGTCCGTCCAATTGGGCTCTGGTCAATATCGATCACTTTTTCAAGTGATTCATAACCCGCAATACTATCATGTAAACCGGGTTTTTCAGTTGAACGGCCCACTTCACGAGCAAGAGCCATTTTTAATACACGGTTTACTAATGACGATTTCCCTGATCCCGAAACGCCTGTTACAACAGTAAAGCGTCCAAGTGGGAATTCAGCATCAATATCTTTTAAGTTGTTTTCACGGGCACCTTTTACGATGACGCTACCTAAATCTTCACTACGTCGTTCTTCTGGAACTTCAATCATTTTCTTACCAGATAAGTATTGCCCTGTAATCGAATTTTTATTTTTTGATACTTGTTTAGGTGTTCCCGCTGCAATAATCTGCCCACCGAGTTCACCTGCGCCTGGCCCAATATCAATCAGATAATCGGATTCCATCATTGTCTCCGAGTCATGTTCTACAACAATTAGAGTGTTTCCTAAATCACGCATCGCTTTTAGTGAATCAATTAAACGGCTATTATCGCGTTGGTGTAAACCAATCGATGGCTCATCTAATACGTACATCACACCTGTTAAGTTTGATCCGATTTGAGTCGCTAATCGAATACGCTGTGCTTCTCCCCCAGATAATGTTCCGGCTTGTCGACTTAAGGTTAAGTACTGTAAGCCAACGTTTCGTAAGAAGTTTAAGCGGTCTAGAATTTCTTTTCTGATTGGAGCTGCAATCATATTGTTGCTTTCTGAAAGGTTTAGCGAATTGAAGAAGTCTCGTGCATCTTCAACAGATAACTCACTAACATCTGCTATATCCAATGAAGCAACTTTTACACTCAACGCTTCACGATTCAGACGTTTCCCATCACAAACTGGACAAGGTAATTCCGTCATATACTCACGCATCACACGGCGTGTGTAATCACTAGATGTCGTATTATAGCGGCGCTCAATATTGTGCATAACTCCTTCAAAAACAATCTTCGAATCACGAACTTTTCCAAAGTCATTTTTGTAATGGAAACGGAATTCTTTCGTACCTGATCCATATAAAACGAGGTCACGCTCTTTTTTTGTTAACTTTTCAAATGGTGTATCCATATCAACTTTAAATTGTGTCATCGCTTGTTTCAGCATTTCAGGATAGTACTTTGAACTAATTGGTTCCCATGGCGCAATCGCACCTTCTGCTAAAGTTTTCGAAGGGTCTGGTACAACTAAATCTAAATCGACAATAACTTTACGTCCTAATCCATCACATTCTCCACAAGCTCCAAATGGTGCGTTGAATGAGAATAGACGCGGCTCTAACGCTGGAATGGAGAATCCACAGACTGGACAAGCATGGTGTTCACTAAATACAAGTTCTTCACCATTCATCAAGTCAATCGTGACATAACCTTCCGCAGATTCTAAAGCAGTCTCCAATGAATCAACTAAACGTGAGCGAATGCCTTCTTTCATGACTAAACGGTCAATAACGACTTCGATATTATGATTTTGATTTTTATTTAATTCGATTTCTTCACCGACATCATACATTTCACCATCAATACGAACGCGGACATATCCATCACTTTGTATTTTTTCTAATACTTTCTTGTGCTCTCCTTTTCGTCCTCGAACGATAGGCGCTAAGATTTGTAAACGTGAGCGTTCTGGCAATTCCAATATCTGGTCAGCCATTTGATCTACAGATTGACTTGTAATTTCTGTTCCATCGTTTGGACAAATCGGTGTTCCTACTCTTGCGTATAATAAACGTAAGTAATCATTAATTTCAGTGGTTGTTCCAACAGTCGACCGCGGGTTATTACTCGTTG
>CAZLGI010000222.1:0-2470 GCA_964558995.1 uncultured Carnobacteriaceae bacterium
CTCATCAGGAACTAGCTCCCCTTTATTCATATATTCTTGCACTTTGCATCCAAATATATCTTTCTCCTTGGCTGTTTCTCGTAACATTTCACCAGTTGAAATAGTGGTTAAATGGTACTTCTCTGCTACTTTCTTAGCCTGAGTGCCCTTTCCTGATCCGGGCAAACCTAAAATGATCAACCTCATAATTTTTCCTCCTTATAAATAACAAAAAAGGAAGAGATGATTTTTAAAATATTTACATCTCTTCCTTTCCTGTGAAACTATTGTATTTTTACACGTTAAGGTGATTCAATTATTCGACATGTTAATCGATAATTGATTTAGGATCCAAATTTAGCCGCATCGCATTAATCGCCACTATTACCGTAGATACGGACATGAGGATGGCACCGACTGCTGGTGCTAAGGTGATCCCAATGGGTGCTAAAATTCCTGCCGCAATTGGAATAGCAATAAAGTTATACCCCGCTCCCCAAACCAGATTTTGATTCATCTTGTTATTTGTCTTAAATGACAGTTCGATAAATGATTCAATATCACCTGGATCAGACTGGGTTAAGATAACGTCCGCGGAGTCTAGCGCAACTTGTGTCCCAGCACCAACAGCTATCCCAACGTCAGCCAGTGCTAAGGAAGGTGCATCGTTTACACCGTCACCGACCATGATAACTGTCTTATCTTCGTTTTTGAATTTTTCAACTAAGTTATATTTATCTTCTGGCGACATATTGGCGTAGTATTCCACATCCAACTCTTTGGCCACACCTTTCGCAGCGGATTCATTGTCTCCCGTCGCGATGATTGGCTGAATGTCGTGTTCTTTCAGTACATTCATTAGTTCTTTAGAAGTCGACTTCAAGTCGTCTCCTAATGCAACTGTACCGATAGCTTGGCCGTCTACTGTGAGGACAGATAAGGTAGCACCTACTGGAACTTCGATATCTAATTCTTTACCGTAAGCTTTTAGAGAAATTAATTTATAAGTCTTACCAGCGAATTCACCAGCTACACCTTCACCTGATATCACATCGTTTGTTTCAAAGCTTGCTGGTTTTACGCCTTGATCCTGCGCATAATTGATAATTGACTGAGCGATGGGATGGCTTGAACCGCCCTCAATCCCTGCAAGCAAGCCGACAATGTCTTCATGGGAATAGTTATTGTCTAAAACTTGCGTATCTAAAACTTTAAATTCACCTGTGGTCAGCGTCCCTGTTTTATCTAAAATCATGACATCTGCTTTTGTCGTTAATTCATAAGATTCACGGTCTTTGACAAGTAATCCTCGGCTGGCTCCGAGAGACGTCGCGCGTGAAATGACTAATGGAATCGCCAAACCAAGGGCATGCGGACAAGCAATCACTAATGTTGTCACTGCAAAAGTTACCGCTGTCGATAAATCAGCTATGACTAACCATACGACAAAGGAAATAATGGCTGTCCCTAAAGCTATCCAAAACAACCAACTGGCGACACGATTCGCCATATCTTCTGCACGTGACGGTTGGCTTTGAGCTTGACCCACTAATGTTTGTACTTGGGAGATAAAAGATTTTTCACCGATTTCTTGAACTTCTATAAAGAGCGCGCCCGGCCCGTTTGTCGAACCGCCAATGACTGTATCACCTTCATTTTTTTCAATAGGCGTTGATTCGCCTGTTAGGAGGGATTCATTGACACGTGACTCTCCACGAACAATCACTCCGTCAGCTGGTATATTTTCTCCAGCTTGTACGCGGACAACTTCTCCTGCCTGTAGTTCAGTTAATGGTTTTATTGTAATTGAATCATCTTCACCAACTACGTGGGCATCTTTCGGAAGCAGCTCAGCTAAAGATTGTTGGGCATCTCCTGCTTCGCCCAAAGCTTCCATTTCAATCCAATGTCCCAACAGCATAATAAGAACAAGCGAGGCAAATTCAAAGAAGAAATCCATGACATGTTGCCCTGTCGTGTAGGTTGCAATCACAGCGTAAATACTATAAATATAGGAAACGCCAAGTCCTAAGGAAACCAAAGCCATCATGCTTGGTTCCCCATCTTTAACTTCTTGCCATCCCCCTTGGAAAAATGGTTTTCCTCCATAAAATAGCAGGATAGTCGCCAATACAGCGACAACAATATCGGAATATGGAAATGAAATTAACCCTGTTTCAGTAAAACCCATCAAAGGAGACAATAGTAGAATAGGAATACCTATCCAAAGTGATCTTTTGAAAATTTGTTCAAAATCGCCATGATGATGATGATCGTGACCGCCATGCCCGTGTCCACCATGATCATGGTTGTGGTCATGTTCATGGTGTTTATGTGCTTCGTGATCAGCGTGGCCAACGTGTTCGTGATGTTGATGGTTATGATCTCCATGATGTTCCATTTCACCATGGTTGTGTTTTGAGTGATCCATATCGCCGTGATTATGATGACTATGTGATGAATGTTTTTCGTTATTACTCATATTTAATTC
>CAZLGI010000223.1:0-2468 GCA_964558995.1 uncultured Carnobacteriaceae bacterium
ATCTATATATATATTTTTGTTTTTCTCAACTAGAAAATCATCTAATATACCATATTGAGCTGCGGTTATTTCTCTATCATTTATTGCCAAACCTTTTTCGCAATTTTTGAAATTAGATTTAGTTTTTCCCACTGTTCTTCGTGGGTTAATGCGTTGCCTTCTTCGGTACTGGCGAAGCCGCATTGTGGACTAACTGCTAGTCGGTTCAATGGAATGTATTCGGCAGCTTCATAAATGCGTTTGATCATGGCTGATTCTTTTTCCAAAGTACTTGTTTTGGATGTGACCAGGCCTAGTGTGATAACTTGATTTTTCTTTGTCGCTTTTTTCAAAGGTGCGAAATCTCCACTGCGCTCATCGTCGTACTCGACTAGGAGATAGTCGTAGTCTAGCTCGCCGAATAGAACATCAGCGATTGGCCCATAGCTTCCTTCCGTCAAATGCTCGGATTTATAGTTTCCGCGGCAAATGTGGACATAGGTTTTCATGTCTTCTGGCACGACTGCCAAAACGTCATTAGTCGCTTGTTTGAATAAGCGTAACGCAAGCTCGCGGTCGAGTTTTTTTACTTCTAGCAAGCCAAAGTCAGTGAAGAACGAATTCCACGCTGTGTCGTCAAACTGTAAATGACGGCAGCCCGCATCGTAAAGTTGCGGAATCAACTCTTGGTAAAGGTTAATAATATCCGAAAAAACCGCTTCTTCATCTGCATAATACCCACGCTCTTTTTCAGTCACATCGCGGTAAGTAATTAAATTTGGACTTGGAATAGTTAGTTTTAGTTCAACGCCATATTTCTTAGCGATCCTATTGGTTAGCTTAAATTCTTCAATGAATGGATGCGTACCTAAACCTATTTTTCCAGTAATTGCAAAATTTACCGCGTCAGTTTCGGTATCATTATTAAAGACAAGTGGGTTACTTTCTACTTTTTCAATTCCCTCGCAGGCTGTGAAAAAGTCCAAATAATACCAAGCACGTCTAAATTCGCCATCAGTTACGACGTTGAAACCAAGTTCTGCTTGCTTCGAAATGATTTTATCAATTTCATCATTTTCAATTTCAGTTAACGCTTGTTTAGTGATTGTGCCATTCGCATAGTCGTTACGTGCTTCTTTCAGTCTTTCAGGACGCAACAAACTTCCTACATGATCGGCACGAATTATTTCATGGTATGCCATTGTTTTTTTACTTCCCTTCATCATTTCAATTTATCATTTTAATTTAATAATACTATCTTATCATGAAGTGCAGTAAAAAAGGCAAGTAATCTGACATAATCATCTTCTGTTTACTTATCAACTATTTCCCAGACAAAAGTTACTGTGTCGCTACTTTCAATATCTTCAGGATTGAATTCAGGCGCTGATTCGGATAGCATCATGTGTCGACTCTCTTGGGCATATTGAGTTGTGGAATACATGGTCAATTCCGCCCAGTTGTAATCAATCGTGACCAGTGAACCTAGCTTTACTCCAGCAGCTTTCGCTAGTACATCTGCTTTTTGACGGGCGTTTTGAGTTGCATTGACAAGCAACTCCTCCCTAACCGCCTCTTGATCTTTGACGGTAAAGGCCACATTCATCGTTGGATCAGCATCTGCCTTAGAAACTTCCTTCAAAACCTTCGCAAGCATTTCTGTGTCAAATGCAAATTCCAAACGCACGTCTTGAGTACAAATATAACCCGCGAAACGACGCTTATACTGTTTTTTCTCATCTTGATAACTTTCGTAGCTTGTATTGATATTAAAATTTGTGGTCTTCAAATTCTTCCGATCAATCCCCGCTGCTTCGGTGGCTTTACTTAATTCTTCAATTGCCTTCGTCGCAAAACGCATCGTTTGTTCGTAGTCATAATCAATTGATTCGAGTCCAAAACTAATGGCGATTAAATCTGGTTTCGTGCGTACACTGCCAGTTCCTTTTACTGTGATCGTCCGATTCATCAAATCTCTCCTCATCAGCTATTAGTGGGCTGTTGCTTTTTTATGAAAAAGTGCGTTGCGGTGAGTCTGGGTGTATTTCCATGAACTCTAACCAATTACCATCTGGATCTTGAATCCAAAATTGGTAGTCTAAGGACTTTCCTTGCTTGACGTCGCTTGCGAGAGTAATCCCTTTTGCCTTTATCTCTTCAGCGGTTTCGTTAATGTCATCGACTTCAAAACAAATATGTTCGGATCGATTCCGTGATCCTTTTTCTCCACCGTAAAAAAGTTCAATAAAAGTTCCTTCTACGACTTTCACGTATACAATCCACGGCTCGCCTGCGTCTGAGTTTAGTTCAAAGGCTTTTTCGAAGCCAAGTTTGTCGCAGTAAAATTCCAATGAGCGCTCCATATCAACAACGTGAAACGCTTTGTGATTGATGCCTTTAATCATAATCCTAACCTACTTTCAATGGATGAGCGTCTAGGTTCTAAGAATGAAGGGAGGTATAAAGGAATATCTGACAAGTTTTCGGTC
>CAZLGI010000224.1:0-2442 GCA_964558995.1 uncultured Carnobacteriaceae bacterium
CTGACTCGTGTTCCTAAAGTTGCAAGTTCTCCGTTAATTGTGACACGTCCTTCATCAATTAACCGATCTGCAGCGCGTCGGGAAGCTTTCCCAGACTCGCCAATGTATTTATTAATGCGCATAGACGACTTCCTCCATATGATAGTTATCTTCTTATAACTATACTTGATTTCGCTTTGAAAGCACAGTGTAAGATTAAACGTGAAATTTCCCTTTGCACAAAAGCGCTATCATGATATAATGAATTTAAGTAGCAGAAAACGCCTACAATCGGCAATCCGAATTATGAAAGCGTTGTTCATTTTAGAGAGGAAAAGGTGAGTTAGTTAGATGGAAAAGAAAAATTGGGTAGAAGAAAAGTTAGCTGCAATGAATACTGATCAGAAAATTGGTCAATTGCTTGTTTTTGGCTTTACCGGTCCGGTCATCACGCCAGATGTAAGAGAAATGATTGAAAAATACCATATCGGTGGGTTACGTGTGACACAAGGATTCCGTACGATGAATTTATTTGTAGACGTAAAACCTGGTGAAGAGGTCGACGAGCAAACGATGCGTTCGATCATGCCACCAAAAGGCTTAAACCGCGACTTTTCTCTAAACCGTCCAATTCATTCAACACCGCGTGAATACGCAGGCGTTTTGAACGAATTGCGTACGCTAGCGATGGAACATAATAATGGTATTCCTTTGCACTTTACAATTGACCAAGAAGGTAGTGGATCCGATGACTTGTTGACAGGTCAACGTTTATTCCCACATCCAATGGGCTTAGCTGCAACGGGGGACGAAGAATTGACTTATAAAGTAGCTAGAGCAGTTGCTCGTCAAGCACGTCAAGTTGGGATTAACATGATTCACTCGCCAACAGTCGACGTAAACACAAACCCACGTAACCCTGAAATCGGGACGCGTTCTTATGCTGAAAATGAAGAAATGGTAAGTAAATTTGCATTGCAAACATTAAAAGGATTTACAGAAGAGCAACTAATGGGGACAGGAAAACACTTCCCAGGACGAGGCGAATCTGAAGCGGATGCACACTGGGGCTTGCCAACTGTTCATGTTGACAAAGAAACCATGTATGACGTTCACTTGGCACCTTACAAAAAATTAATCGATGCAGGTGTACCAGCAATTATGATGGCGCATAGTTTATATCCGTCATTAGGTGTAACTGATGTCCCCGCAGGAATGTCTAAATCATTGATTCAAGACGTTTTACGCGGCGAATTAGGTTTTGAAGGGGTTATTACAACTGACAACATGATGATGGGCGGCATTTTGAAAAAATATGAAATGAGTGAAGCCATCGTTCGCATGTTAGAAGCTGGTATTGACTTGATTCTAAACCGTGACGAAAGTCCATTAAGAATCAAAATCGTTGAAAAGATTAAAGAAGCGGTTGAAAATGGCCGTATTACTGAAGAAGACTTAGATCGCAAAGTGCGTCGTATTTTAGGCTTACGTTATGAAATGGGCTTGCACGAAAATGGTGGTGTTGTTGATGTTGAAAAAGCAGACGAAGCGATTCGTTCAGACTTTGTAAACGACTTAGCTGTTGAAGCTGCAGAACGTTCAACGTTGCTCTTGCGTGACAGAGAAAACTTAGTACCGATTAAGAAAGATACGAAAGTACTATTAATTGAGCAAGTTTTCTCAACGCAAGAGAAGAGTAGTAACTTCTACAGTCACCCAGGTTTACTATGGGAGCAAATGAGTAAGTATTCAAATAATGTTTATTCTGTAGAAATTCCTCAAATCCCTTCAGAAGAAGATAAAAAGCGTGTTCTTGCACGTATTGAAGAGGCCGATGTGATTGTAGCAACGAACTACTACTACCACAAAATCGCTCAATCAATTACTGGTTTTGTGGAAGACGTGATTGGTGACAAACCAACTGTTATTGTGACAAACACACCATATGCATTTGGTGCGCCGGAGCAATTTGGTTCTGTGATTGTAAACTTCCACCCAGGAAGCCCAGAATGTATGGCAGCAACTGCAAAAATACTTTATGGTGAAATGGAATCTCAACCAAAACCAAACAACTTTCCAAGTGCTTTAGGAAATAACTAACATTTGCCCACACTAAATAGCTCCTCTCAAGTCATCGTAAATCGATCAACTTGGGCAGGAGCTATTTTTTTGTGTCAGGAAACGAAAAAAATGTTATGATTAAGGCATTATGCATGAAGGAGTTAATGATATGAAAGTGCCGATACTATTTGAGGACAATCACCTTCTTTTAGTCGAAAAACCCGTCAATATCCCAGTCCAGGAAGATAGTAGTGGGGACAAGGACTTATTGAACATTCTAAAAGATGATATAAAAATCCGTTATGATAAGCCAGGCAAAGTCTATCTTGGCCTCGTTCATCGTCTCGATCGACCAGTTGGCGGTGCCATGGTCTTTGCGAAAACATCGAAGGCAGCGTCGCG
>CAZLGI010000225.1:0-2435 GCA_964558995.1 uncultured Carnobacteriaceae bacterium
AATGGGCGACCTTAGAGGCTCACTGAACGCTTTGGAGCTAGCAGCCCGGTCAACGCCCCCAGATGACGAAGGTATCATTCAAATCACCTTAGACGTCGCTGAGGAGTGTTTACAAAGAAAGGCGCTTGTTCATGATAAAGACGGCGATGCCCATTATGATGTCATTTCAGCTTTCCAAAAATCGATTAGGGGAAGCGACGTGGATGCTGCGATGCATTACTTAGCCCGCCTAGTTGAAGCTGGTGAGTTAATCGTGATTTGTCGTCGATTAATGGTGATTGCTTATGAAGATATTGGCCTAGGTAACCCTGCTGCTGTTTCTCGAGCAGTAACTGCTGTTCAAGCAGCAGAAAAACTTGGCTTACCTGAAGCTAGAATCCCGTTGGCTCATGCAGTCGTTGATTTAGCCCTTTCGCCTAAGTCGAACTCTGCTATTGAAGCAATTGATGCTGCCCTCTTTGATGTTCGAAGTGGACGTTCCGGCGATGTGCCTGCTCACTTGAAAGATGCCCATTACCAAGGAGCAGAAAAACTTGGCCGCGGTGTTGGTTATAAATTCCCACACGCCTATCCGGATCATTGGGTGAAGCAACAATACTTGCCAAATTCGCTAAAAAACTCTCGTTACTACGAACCAGTTATTACCGGAAAATACGAGCAAGCTCTATCGCAACAGTTAAATAAACTGCACAAATCTTGAGTGTTGATTAAAAATAGCACGCTTCCAATGTTAATTTAATAATGTTTGTAAAAAACAATAAAAATAAACATTCGACTTGCATAAGAATAATCTATGTGCTATATTACTTATAAGAAGTTCTGAGGTGTACGATATATTCTCAATGTGTTGACCGAACAAATAATACTACTTTGGGATCCTTGATTCATGTCTGGATAACAAGCCACATCACATGGAAGTTAAAAAGCATGTTATGGAACCCACCTACATTTGAACTGCGGGTTCAAAACTAGTAGAATACCTTAAACGGCACATTCGGATTTTCTTATAAAGTTATAGACTTTAGAAGCCACTCATTGAGTGGCTTTTAAATTTGTTCTTTTTTATACGCATCTAATATGCTTTTTATTTTACGATAAGTACGATACAATATCATTATAGAAAGATAATAGAAATGGAGTGGTAACTATGTTGCAAGAATACGCGGCGATACTAGCACCAATTGATGGATCAAAAGAATCTGAATTAGCTTTCCGTAAGGCCATTGAAGTCGCAAAACGAAATGATGCACGTTTAATTATTACTCATGTTATTGATACACGCGCCATCCAAACCCCTACCGGTTTCGAGGGTAATTATACTGATGAAATTATAAGACAAACAAAAATTATGATTGATGATTATGTAAGCATCGCAGAAAAAGCTGGCTTGACCCACGTTGAAAACAGAATCGAATACGGTTCACCAAAAGCGATTATTGCAAAAGACCTACCGGCTGAATTAAAGGTTGACCTTATTATGATTGGCGCAACAGGCTTGAACGCAGTCGAACGTTTATTTATCGGATCCGTTTCCGAATACGTTATCCGTAATGCCCCTTGTGATGTATTAGTTGTTAGAACAGATTTAGATAATAAATAATTTTTTTCTGATACGACCTTCAAAGGATTAGAGGTTTCTCTAGCTTTTTGGAGGTTTTTTTGTGCCGGAAACTTTCTTTGGAGTTCTTATGGGGTTATTTACTAAGGTGTTTTATTACTTGAAGCTATATGATTAGCAGAACTCTATTTTTCCTTATTACTTCGGTCACCTATAGAAGCTTGCGTAACTTTACCCTACTTGTTTTCGGAGTTATGTTACGTATAACTAGAGAGTCCCTAAAGGCTGCAAAGGTCGAATGGCTACAAAAGCCAAAAAAAACGCATGGAAGATCCATGCGTTTGTCTTTTTAGTTATTATTTGCTTAAACGAACAACGTCGTTAAGGATAACTTTCTCTTCATCAGTTGGGATTAGAACAACTTTAACTTTTGAGTCATCTGTTGAGATAACGCGTTCTTCACCGCGGATGTCATTTTTAACGTCGTCGATAGCAGCACCGAACCAGCTAATTCTGTCGATGATAAGTTTACGAGTAATTGCTGAGTTTTCACCGATACCAGCTGTAAATACGATTGCGTCAACGCCGTTCATTGTTGCAGCGTATTGGCCAATGTATTTAACAACGCGATTGTAGAAAATGTTTAGAGTCGTTTGAGCTCTTTCATTTCCTTCATCTGCTGCTGTTTCGATGTCACGCATGTCACTTGAAACACCTGATAAACCAAGTAGACCTGATTTTTTGTTCAAGATGTCAATCATGTCTTTAATATCTGTGATTGCTAATTTGTCCATTAAGTATGGTAGAAGCGAAGCATCGATATCACCTGAACGAGTACCCATTGTAACTCCTGCTAGTGGCGTGAAGCCCATTGATG
>CAZLGI010000226.1:0-2427 GCA_964558995.1 uncultured Carnobacteriaceae bacterium
CGTCCAGTTTGCCTAAATGCATGAGTAATGCCGGTCGGTTCGTTTGAGGGAAGTTCCAAATATACTGAATGAATTCCCATTCTAGCCGTTCCTTATTCCCTTCAATCATATCTGGACGTGTTTTATTTCGGTAGATCATATATCTTTTAAACGCCCGGTAAATACAGAGAAAACGGTTGAAATCTAAGAACACAATAACATCTGCTCTATCTAGACGGATAGCTAAAGTTGCACTGTAATTACCGTCGATAATCCATTCGTCTTTCGCAGTGACTTCTTTTTGAATATGGATTTGCCTTTCTCGGTCAACTAATTCCCAATTCGGACGCCACATTAACCGGTCTAAGTGATAGATCGGTAAGTCGGCATACTCAGCTATTAGTCTGGCTAAGGTTGATTTACCTGAGCCTGGTGAGCCGATAATGCTGACTCGTTTCATTCAATCACCTCATCTTATTCTCCTCTTTTAGTATAGCATATACGTGAACGTGTCTCTTATGTGACGATTTTCAATAAGTGTGACGAGAAGCTTCTTTCTAGTTGACAAAAAGTAAGTAAGCCTATATACTAACACTTGTAGATAGTTCGAATTCGAGACATTAATTAAAAAAGGAGTTTATATGATGAAACAAACACTTGGTATACATCACATTACAGCAATAGTTGGACACCCACAGGAGAACGCAGAATTTTACGGTAAAGTATTAGGCTTACGTTTAATCAAGAAAACAGTTAACTTTGATGATCCTAAAACATATCACCTCTATTTTGGTGACGAAGGCGGAAAACCGGGTACGATTATCACTTTCTTCCCCTGGGCGAATGCTCAAGCAGGTAGAATTGGCGGCGGACAAGTTGGTGTCACAACTTATGCAGTTCCAACAGGTAGTTTTGGTTTTTGGAGAAAACGTCTGACAGATAATCAAGTTGAGTTCACTGAAACCGAACGCTTTGGTGAAACATATCTTCAGTTTGACGATGTACACGGACTGAAATTGGAACTTGTTGAAACAGAAACAGGCGAAGCTAACACCTGGTCAAACTATGGTCTCTCACCTGAAGTTGCGATTAAAGGTTTTGCTGGCGCTGTTTTATATTCCTTAAAACCAGCTGATACAGTTAACACGCTTATCGAGACAATGGGTCTCACAAAAGTCGGCGAAGAAGACGGCTTAGTTCGCTTGAAATCAGAAGGTACAATTGGAAATACAATTGACGTACCAGTAGAAGCTATACCAAACGGTCGCATGGGTGTCGGTATGGTTCACCATATCGCTTGGCGTGCACACGACAAAAAAGATCACCTCGACTGGCAAACACATGTGGCTGAAAAAGGATACAACGTGACAGATGTCAAAGATAGAAATTACTTTGATGCCATCTACTTTAAAGAGCCTGGAAATATCCTATTTGAAATTGCTACGGATACACCTGGCTTTGCACATGATGAATCCTATGAGACAATGGGATCAGAATTAAAACTTCCTGAACAATACGAAGCATACCGCGAGGAATTAGAAGCAATTCTTCCAGTCAACTTATAATAACGAAGGAGAGATAAAATGAATCACACGCACATTTTTAAAGAAGGTAAAGATTTAGACGGACCAACACTCTTACTCTTACACGGAACAGGTGGAGACGAAAACGACTTACTTCCTCTGGCTCAAATTGTCGATCCAAACGCGAACATTTTAAGCGTGAGAGGAAACGTAAACGAGAACGGTATGAATCGTTACTTCAAACGTTTAGGCGCTGGTGTATTTGATGAAGAAGATTTAATCCAACGCACAAAAGACCTTTATGCATTTTTAGACGATGCAGCTAAAGAGTACGGTTTTGATCGCTCGAAAGTTATCGCTCTTGGCTACTCAAACGGTGCAAACATTGCAGGAAGCTTAATCTTCCACTACGAAGAAGTCTTAGCTGGCGCAATTTTACATCATCCAATGGTGCCACTAAGAGGATTTGAGCTACCAAATCTAGCCGATTTATCCGTCTTTATCGGAGCAGGTAAAAACGATCCGATGTGTCCAGCGAGAGAATCTGAAGAATTGGATTCCTTACTTTCAAACGCAGGGGCAGATGTTTCTGTACACTGGGAAAATAATGGCCACCAATTAACAAATACAGAATTACAAGCTGCTGCAACATGGTATCAAGCAAATGTAAGCAAGTAACAGATGATTGATAGCAACTCAGGTGCTTGAACTCAGGTGAATCGACATCCAAACACTGATTGATGGCAACTCAGGTGCTTGAACTCGATTGAGTCGATATCCAAACACTGATTGATAGTAACTCAGATGCTTGAACTAGATTGAATCGACATCCAAACACTGATTGATGGCAACTCAGATGTTTGAACTCAGTTGAATCGACATCCAAACACTGATTGATGGCAACTCAGATGTTTGAACTCAGTTG
>CAZLGI010000227.1:0-2391 GCA_964558995.1 uncultured Carnobacteriaceae bacterium
AGATGGGGAATAAAGACATACTAGACAATGTCGTTCCACCGCTAGAAGGGCTCTGGACTGTAGATGGAGATTTCAAAGGAGGCGGTGCAACCATCGATGATAAAAGTAAATTCATCTGGACAATGATGATTCGCCAACACCATGAAATTTATATTTCTGATCCACGTCGAACCACACCAGAGAAATTAAAAACAGTGCTGAGACACCCGATAAGACGAATACAATCTATTCAGAAGTAGGCAGTTCAGGAGGAAAACCTGAGTTGCCTACTTTTTTCGTTCTGTTTCACTGAAGTCCTGTCATAACATTAAGAATGCCTTAAGAAATTCCCCCTCTAATCCGTAAGATTTCATTGGTAAGATTAATCTAAGTTAAAAAACCAAGAAGGAGGGGCGTTTCACTTCGAATTGTTTCGAATTGTTTTTGAACAAATTATGATACAATCTGAAGAGAAATGGAACGGATAACGTCGTTGTGAAGGGGTGACAGGATGAATATATTAGTATGCGATGATGACAAAGAAATTGCTGATGCGATTGGGATATATTTGGAAAATGAGGGGTATACCGTATTCAAGGCTGCGGACGGCTTCGAAGCAATTAAGCAGCTGGATAAGCATGAGATACATTTAATTATTATGGATATTATGATGCCTCGAATGGATGGCATAAAAGCAACGATGAAAATTAGAGAAGAGCATCATATTCCGCTGATCATGCTTTCTGCTAAATCGGAAGATTATGATAAAATATTTGGTCTGACGATTGGCGCCGATGATTACGTAACGAAACCTTTTAATCCACTTGAACTAATCGCTCGGGTGAAGTCTCAACTGAGACGCTACACGACGCTAGGGAATATGGAAAGCAAGGAACACATATACAAAACTGGCGGGCTGGTCATAGATGACAAACAAAAAACAATCGCGGTGGATGGCGAATTGGTTCATCTGACACCCGTGCAATTTAATATACTGAAATTTCTCACGATGAATGCGGGCAATGTCTATTCGATTGAAGAAATTTATGAAAAAGTTTGGAATGAGCCGGCCTTTAATCCAGAAAACACGGTTGCCGTGCATATTCGAAAAATAAGAGAAAAAATTGAAATTAATCCAAAAGAACCGAACTATTTGAAGGTGGTGTGGGGAGTTGGCTACAAAGTCGAAAAAATTTAGCCATTCAATTATAACGAAGACGCTTGTCTTTATTTTGTTGCTTGCATCTGTTGCAGGCACCATTCATTCTGGCTTAAATATTATTGAAATAACAAACGGAAACATAGAAATTATTTTTGAAAAGAGCTACATAGAGAGTAGTGAGTTTAGATCGGATTATGATCTTACCATTAGTCGACTGTCTCAACTTGTAGATGTTTATAAAAGCGAAGAATACATTCTAGAAGGAAAGAGCATTGATCCCGATGACTTAGTAAATCGCATCGAAAATAATTATTGGGAAGAAGAAGTTGATGCAACGAGCGAAAGTCAGATATATAATGATATAAAGCAAAACATGATCGACTCTGACCTAGAATACTTCTATTCAATAGTAAATAATCTATCAAAAGAAAAAGAACCTCTATACTATGCAACAAATGGCGAAGAAGTATTTACGAATACAACACAAACAACGGTTGAACAATTCAAGCAATATCCCGTTTACTCCATCAGTGAAGATTACGAATGGGAAATCTATCCGAGCCAACTGGAGCAAAGTTATTTTCGATCTGGCTATTCCCAGTCAGCCGCTCGCTCGACCGCGAATGGGGTGAAAATATTTGTCGGTTACACAGAACCTTATATCCAAAGAGCATCAATCACCTGGAACGAGAAAAAGGCTAAAGCAATGGATGCAGGCTTATACTTTCTCATTTTTGTGACGCTCTTTCTCCTAAGCCTCCTTTATTTACTCGTCACAACGGGCAAGGATTCGTTTAGGAGTAAAACTGTGCGTTTGTCGTTCATCGATAAACTTTACACCGATTTTAATATTGCTTTGCTAGTTATGCTGACCGGATTTTTCTTTGCCATCATGAATGGAGCATTCTACTATTTCATAGGGATGAATGCAGTGATATATATCACCATCCTCCCAATTATAGGAGCATTCGGCATCCTACTCTTGTCACTTGTTAGGCATATGAAAAACAAAACCATTTTCAAACATTCACTTGTGTATAAAATGTTGCGCTGGTTCTTCCAATTAGTTGCGGATATTTACAATAGTGGGAGCACGGGGATGAAAGTCATAACGGCAGTCATACTCTATCCAATCGTTACTGCGGCCACGTTGTACTTTTTCCCAATTACGATTGGTTTTGCCGTTTGGTTAGTTCTTAAAAAAGTGAAATCTTTCCAAAAAATTCAAGATGGCGCAAAAGAGATGAGAG
>CAZLGI010000228.1:0-2386 GCA_964558995.1 uncultured Carnobacteriaceae bacterium
AACTGATCGCCGAAGCACTTCCACCACTTGAACCACCTGGCGTGCGCTTCGTATCATAAAAGTTATGGGCGTCTTGATATAGCTCAGAATCCGTTACATTCTTAAAGCCAAACTCAGGTACATTGGTCTGACCCAATACGATGAAACCTGCGTCAATTAAGCGCTGGACGAGATGATTGTTTTGTTTCGCGATTGTCTTCGCGAATAACCGTGAGCCACTAGTATCTGGCATACCGGCCATGCTCTGACTTAATCCTTTTAACAAAATCGGTACACCACCAAAAGGTAGGTTCGTAAAATCGCGGTTGTCTGCTTCTGACAAAGCTTCTTCAAATCGTTCATGTACGACAGCATTTAATTTTGGATTCAGTTGGTTAATTCTTTCAATCGATTGCATGACGAGTTCTCTTGGTGAAGCCTCGTTTTCTCTAATCATTCGAGCTTGTTCTGTCGCATCAATCATATCCTTCACTCCTCTCACCTAAAAAAATAGGAAGTAAAGAATGCTTAGGCATCTTTACTTCCCTTTTAACTTATTTTTTCTTCTGTTTTCCATCAAAGTTAAAAGCATCTTTCACTTTACCGAAAAAACCGCCTTCTTCACCTGTAACCGTCTCGCCACTTGCTTCAGCAAATGCTCGAAGAACTTCTTTTTGTTTATCATTTAGATTCTTCGGTGTGACTAATTTGACTTTTACATGTTGGTCACCATTGCCGCTGCCTCTTAAACGAGGTGCGCCTTTTCCTCTAAGTCGGAAACTAGTGCCGGTCTCTGTTCCAGCAGGGATTTTCAATTTAACTTTTCCGTGAACGGTTGGAACTTCAATTTCAGTTCCTAATGCTGCTTGTACAAAAGATATTGGTAGAACATAGAAGATTTCTGCACCGTCACGATCATAAGTGTCACTTTGCTCAACTGAGAAAACAACATATAAATCGCCGTATGGTCCGCCGTTAGAACCGACTTCACCTTGTCCAGCTAATCGTAATTGTTGGCCATCTTCTACACCTGCAGGAATCGTTACATTTACTGAATGCTCTTCTTCTGTATGGCCTGCGCCATGACAAACTGTACATTTTTCAATGATTTCTTTTCCTGTACCGCTACAAACATCACAAACTGCTTGAGTCATAACACGGCCAAAAGGTGTATTACGTTCAACTTGAACTGCACCTGCACCATGACATTTTGAACATGTTTTTGGTTGGGTTCCTGGTTTTGCCCCAGATCCATCACAAGTGCCACATTCTTCTTCACGTGCATAACGAATCGTTTCTTTTTTCCCAAAAATTGCTTCCTCGAACTTCAAATGGATACGGTATTGTAAATCTGCACCTTGACGAGGAGCATTTTGATTTCTAGAACGACCGCCTCCGCCACCAAAGAAGGTGTCAAAGATGTCATCAAAGCCGCCAGTGAAACCACCAAATCCACTTCCACCACCGCCGAAGCCGCCAGCCCCAAAGTTAGGGTCAGTGCTCGCATGGCCATACTGGTCATATGAAGCTCGTTTTTGAGAGTCGCTTAATACTTCATAAGCCTCAGCTACTTCTTTGAATTTTTCATCGGCATTTGCTTCTTTGTTAATATCCGGGTGAAATTTCTTAGATAGTTTTCGATAAGCTTTTTTTATTTCGTCACCAGAGGCATCTTTCGATACACCCAGTGTTTCATAATAGTCTCTTTTTGCCATTTATTCTCCTCCATCACTCAAAAGAGCATCGGCAAGCATTCAGTCAAACACGTACAGTCCGTTGGGTACTGTACGTGTTTTGCTTACTGTAATGTTGGGACTTGATTACTCGTCGTCCACTTCTTCAAAATCAGCATCTACAACATTGTCATCATTGTCTGAGCTAGCACCTTCTGGGTTAGCATCTTGATTTTGTTGCGCAGCTTGTTCGTAAAGTTTCACTGTCAAACTTTGAACAATTTCATTTAATGCGTCACGTTTTGTTTTCATTTCTTCTAAATCATCAGCTTCTACTGCTGCTTTTAGTTCGTCGCGTGCATCTTCAGCCTTTTTAACTTCGTCTGCTTCAACTTTTCCATCCAAGTCTTTCAATGTTTTGTCAGTTTGGAAGATTAGTTGGTCAACTTCGTTACGTAATTCTACTTCTTCTTTACGTTTTGTATCTGCTTCAGCATTTGCTTCAGCGTCTTTAATCATTTGATCAATTTCTTCATCTGATAGACCTGAAGAAGATTTGATTGTAATGGTTTGTTCTTTGTTTGTACCTAAATCTTTCGCACTTACGTTTACAATACCGTTTTTATCGATATCAAATGTTACTTCGATTTGAGGAACGCCTCTTGGTGCTGCAGGAATATCTGTCAATTGGAAGCGACCTAGTGTTTTGTTGTCGGCTGCCATTGGACGTTCAC
>CAZLGI010000229.1:0-2385 GCA_964558995.1 uncultured Carnobacteriaceae bacterium
GTGATTTCGGTGCAAAAATCGTACAGCAATCTTCAAATGGTTGGATTGACAAATTAAATGTATCAATTTTTTCAGCGATATCGATAATTTCTTGTTTATCCATGGTTGCAACTGGACGAATGATTGGTGTCGTTGTCACATCATTAATCGCTACCATGCTCTCCATCGTTTGTGATGCAACTTGACCAAGACTTTCACCATTAAAAATCGCCAATGCTTTACGTTCTTCACGGATTAAATCAGTTAAGCGAAGCATGAAGCGACGTGTAATCGTCATTGAATAACCTTCTGGAACTTTCGCTTTGATTTCTTCTTGGATTTCCGTAAAAGGCACTTGAATAAATTTAATGCTATTTGTATATTGAGTTAACTTTACCGTTAAGTCCTTGGCTTTTTGTAAGGCTTGTGGACTTGTATAAGGCGGGCTTTCAAAGTGAACAGCCTCAATCTCTACGCCACGTTTCATCGCTAAGTAACCTGCAACTGGTGAATCGATTCCACCTGACATCATTAGCACGCCACGATTACTTGATCCAACTGGTAAGCCAGCCGCACCTGGATAAGTTTTCGTACTAATTAAGAAGCTGTCTTTTTTAACATCGACACGAACCGTGATATCTGGTTTCTTCATCTTAACTGATATTTCTGGAATATTATCTAAAACAACTTCTCCAAAGGCATTGTTTAAGTAGTTCGTATCAAACTCGTAAGAGTGATCTGAACGACGAGTTGCAATTTTGAAAGTTTTTCCTTCTGGTTCCATGCCTTTTATCATTGATACAACAAACTCTCTAGCTGATTCTAATTCTCTTGGTAAAACATAAACAGGCGAAAAACTTTGAATCCCGAAAACATTACCTAATTTCTCAAGGACTGCTGCTTCATCTGCTCCATGTAAATTTAAGAAAATAAAATCATGACTAGGATTTAATTTAATTTCTGGGTATTCTTTCAATGCCAAACGAATATTCTGAGCTAACTTTTGAATAAAACGTTTCTTGTTTCTTCCTTTTGTTGATAATTCTCCGAATCGTACTTGGATACGTGTTTCCATTTTTAATTTCCTTTCTAGCTTTGAATAATCTGAAATTTCTTATGTAATTGACGAAATGCTTGCTTAAAGGCCTCTACTTCTGTCTGTGTGTTTTCTGCTGAGAAACTCAAGCGTACGGCACATCTTGACCACTCTGCTGGCACATTCATTGAGCTTAATGTTGCAGGTAGATCACCTTTTTTACTTGCACAGGCGCTCGTAGTGGAAATGATTATATCATGTTCTTCTAGCGCATGCACCATGACTTCCCCGCGCACATCACGCAAGGCAAAGCAGACAATATGTGGCGCTCCATCAGCTGTACTGTAGATTTCAACATCTGGGAACTGGTCTAAATAGTCAGTGATGTCATCACGAATCGCCTTAATGTGGGCTTTGGCTTTTTTATTTCCTTCAAAGCTCATTCGTAAAGCCTTTGCTGTAGCCGCGACACCTGCCACGTTTTCAGTTGTACTTCTTTGACCTGACTCTTGACCGCCGCCTGTTAATAAAGACTCAATTCGCTTGCCCTCTTTTTTATAAACAATGCCAACGCCTTTTGGACCATTGAATTTATGCGCTGACAAGACGAAGAAATCAATTCGTGGGTGTGTCATTAAGGAATCAAAAACCGTTAAAGCTTGAACAGCATCAACATGATAATGGATTGATGGATAAGCTTCTAGGATATCCCCAACTTCCGCTAGAGGCTGTATCACACCCACTTCATTATTAACCGCAATTAATGAAACTAAAATCGTATCATCGCGAATCTCTTTTTCAAGTTCTGTTGGTGATATCACGCCTTGTTTATTAACTGGTAAGTAAGTCACCTCGAAGCCTAACTTTTCCAGTTGCTTCATTGAACGTGTCACAGCTGGATGCTCCACACTCGAAGTAATGATGTGTCTGCCAAAAGAGGCTTTCTCCATCGCCGTTCCCTTAATAATCCAATTGTCGCCTTCAGTACCACCACTTGTAAAAAAGATTTCTTCTGGCTTAACTTGTAAGTTTTCTGCAATTTGCTTTCTTGATTGTTGCAGCAGATTATTTGCGACCGTTCCTAATCGATTGAGACTAGATGGATTCCCAAAAATGGCCTCATTAACCTTCACAAAAGTGTCTAAGGCTTCTGGAAACATTTTTGTTGTTGCACTATTATCAAAATATATCATGGTTTCACTCTTTCTTTTTAACTAAAACGACCCTTATCAGATAGGAAAAGCGGGACTAGCCCGCTCGATTTTACTTTATCAGATTTTCTGTCTAATGACATAGCTAAAGCTGAGACATTAACTTACCATGTCTCAGCTTCTTTAGTTTTGACTAGAAAATGCCACGTCTTTTTTCTT
>CAZLGI010000230.1:0-2373 GCA_964558995.1 uncultured Carnobacteriaceae bacterium
ATCGGCAACATAAAATTGAAATAAAGTATGACAAGGTGGTAATGCCATATTTGGAATATCTTCTGGATTCCATGCAGAAACAATCATGCGACGGGAATCAGGGTTGTGTTTGATCATTTCAATTACATCTTTAATTTGATCAATCGTCTCATCTTGACTTGTTTCCCAACGGCGCCATTGAGAACCATAAATATTGCCTAGTTCGCCATATTTTTCAGCAAATGTATCATCCGTTAGAACTTTTTCTTGGAAAGTTTTCATTTCTTTTTTGTATTCTTCGTTGAAAGCTTCATCTTCAATCGAGCGTCTACCAAAATCGGTCATGTCTACGCCTTTGTAGTCTTCTGATTTTATGTAGCGTTCAAACGCCCACTCATCCCAAATGTGATTATTGTTCTCTAAAAGATAACGAATATTGGTATCACCCTTAAGAAACCATAGCAATTCGCTCTTAATCAAGCCAAATGCGGTTTTCTTTGTTGTTAACAGAGGAAACCCTTCTTGGAGATCAAAACGCATCTGGTGACCAAAAACGCTTCTTGTACCAGTTTCTGTTCGATCTTCCTTTACGACTCCTTCAGATAAAATTCGTTTCGCTAAATTTAGATACTGCTTTGTCATAGTAATTATTCCCTCACTTTTTTATTCGGTCACGTATTGACTTAAATAATCATAACGTGCCCATGTTTGATCCAGTGTTTCAGTGATTTTGTCAATTTGCTTTTGTAATTCGGCTAATTTTTCGTAATCACTACCTTGTTCTAACATGTCTTCTTTTAATGTTTCTATTTCTTCGTCGTATTCCATAATTTTTTCTTCGATAATATCCCATTCGAGTTGTTCGCTATAGGTTAGTTTGTTTTTCTCTTTTTCTTTTTTCTCAGAAGACTTACTTGTTTTTACTTGAGTTGCCTTCTGATCAGAGGTGATGCGGTCTTTTTCTAGTAACCAATCACTCATGCCGCCATAAAATAATCTCGGTCCACCGACAGCATCAATGATTAACAGTTTATCAACGACTTTATCTAAGAAGTAACGGTCATGAGACACGACAAGAGCTGCACCAGCGAAATTTGCCAAAAAGTCCTCTAAAACAGTCAATGTGTCGATGTCTAAGTCATTCGTTGGCTCATCAAAAAATAGAACGTTTGGTTGAGTCATAAGAACTTTTAATAATGACAAACGACGCTTTTCACCGCCGGATAGTGTCCGAATTAAATTGCCATGCATCTCACGCGGGAATAAAAAAGTTTCTAATAATTCCTTGACGCTAATCGTGGTACCATCATTTTGTTTAGCTTCTTCAGCAATTTCTTGTAGATAAGTAATCATGCGCTTATCTTCAGGGAATGGTTCCATCTCTTGACGATAATAACCTATTCGAACGGTTTCCCCAATTATAATCGTTCCGGATGTTGGTTCAATTTGTCCTGCTAGCATATTTAAGAAACTGGATTTCCCTGACCCATTTTCGCCAACGATCCCCACTCGGTCGTTTGCTTGGAAAATGTGGTTGAAGTGGTCTAAGATCTCTTTCTCTCCCATTGTTAAGCTCACATCTTCTAAATTAAAGACTCGCTTACCTAAACGAGAACTATCTAGACCAATTTCAATCGCCTTATCCTCACCACCTTGTTGGCTCACTTCTTGGGACAGCGAGTCAAAACGATTAATTCGTGCTTGTTGTTTGGTCGTACGTGCTTTGGCGCCTTTTCGCATCCAAGCTAATTCATTTTTATATAGGCGTACTTGTTTTTCATCCATTCGCTGTTGAATGGCTTCGCGTTCCGCTTTTTGTTCTAAATAACTTTCATAGTTACCAATATAACTTTCCATATTTCCACGCTTTAATTCTAAAATATGATTCGTCACGCGATCTAAGAAGTAACGATCATGGGTAATCACTAATAATGAACCTTTGTATTGAGATAAGTAATTTTCTAACCAAATAATCGCCTCAACGTCTAAATGGTTGGTTGGCTCATCCAATAGCAACAAATCAGGTGCATCGATTAGAGCTTGCGCTAGGCCAACTCTTTTTCTCTGACCACCAGAAAGATTTTTAATGACTTGGTTTGTGTCAGTGATTCCTAATTTATTTAAAATGGATTTGAATTGAACATCAGCTTGCCAAGCGTCTTGACGATTCATTTCCTGTTCAGCTCTTGTATAGGCTTTTTGATAGCTTTCATTTTCACTATCTTCGGCTAATAAGGAAATAGCGTGCTCATACTCTCGAACAGTTTGAACGAGTATGGAATATCCCTTAAACAAAGCATCAAACATAGTCTCTTCTTCATTCAATTCAGGATCTTGAGCTAGGTAACCAATGCGATAATCTGTTGGGCGTTCAATCGTACCGCTGTCTGGAGA
>CAZLGI010000231.1:0-594 GCA_964558995.1 uncultured Carnobacteriaceae bacterium
TCCAATTTTCACAAGCTGAAATTGATCGTTTAGCAAAAGGATGTACCGGAGTAAAACGTACGACGGGTCAACACCCGGGAGGGATTATTGTTATTCCAGACTATATGGATGTTCATGACTTTACACCGATTCAGTATCCGGCAGATGATCAGAATTCAGAATGGAAAACGACTCACTTTGATTTCCACTCAATTGATGAAAATATCTTAAAACTCGATATTCTTGGTCATGATGACCCAACAATGATTAAAATGTTAGAGGACTTATCTGGCATTGACCCAGTTACAATCCCGGTTAATGATCCAGAAGTTATGAAAATCTTTAGTGGTACCGAAGTTTTAGGTGTCACTCCAGAACAAATCTTTAGTAAAACTGGAACATTAGGAGTACCAGAGTTTGGTACACGTTTTGTAAGACAAATGTTAGAACAAACTAAACCAAATACGTTTGCAGAATTGTTACAAATTTCAGGTCTTTCGCATGGTACCGACGTTTATCTTGGCAATGCTGAAGTGTTAATTCGTGAGAATAACATTCCATTGGCAGATGTTATCGGCTGTCGTGATGATATTATGGTTTACTTAATTCAAAATG
>CAZLGI010000231.1:604-2342 GCA_964558995.1 uncultured Carnobacteriaceae bacterium
GTTTAGAAGATGGTTTGGCATTTAACATTATGGAGTATGTTCGTAAGGGTCGCGGGATTCCTGACGAGTGGCAAGCAGAAATGCGTGCGAAGAGTATCCCAGAATGGTATATCCAATCGTGTTTGAAAATTAAATATATGTTCCCGAAAGCCCATGCTGCTGCTTATGTATTAATGGCGTTGCGTGTTGCTTACTTCAAAGTGCATGATCCACTTCTTTATTACAGTGCTTACTTCTCAATCCGTGCGCAAGACTTCGATTTAGAAGCGATGGCTCAGGGGAAAGAAGGCATTAAGGCACGAATGAAGGAAATTATGGATAAAGGTCTTGAAGCATCTATGAAAGAGAAAAACCTCTTAACAGTATTAGAAGTCGCAAACGAAATGGTCGAGCGCGGATTTGAAATTAAGATGGTTGACATTAATAAGTCAGATGCAACAAACTTTATTATTGAAGATAATACACTAATAGCACCTTTTAGAGCAGTACCTAGTTTAGGGGAAAACGTTGCAAGACAAGTTGTTCAAGCAAGAGAAGATCAACCCTTCCTATCTAAAGAAGATTTGGCTACAAGAGGAAAAGTATCAAAAACAGTTATCGAATATATGAACGAGAATAGTGTGTTAAATCATCTACCTGATAAAAATCAATTATCTCTATTCGATTTTTAGATTAATAGTTATGAACACATGAGAAAACAGCTCAATAAGTGGTTTTCATTGCTTTTTCCACTTTTTTAGTGTAAGATATATAAGAATAATGTTGCTAAGGGAGTGAGCGGAGACGCTCACTCTTTTTACGCAATGAACCATCAGCCGTCATGGTTGTTCAAATATAGGGAGGGTTATTGTGAGCCGAGTAGTAGATATTGTAAGAGATGCAGTTTTGCCAATATTAAATGAACATCAATTTGAACTGTTTGATATAGAATTTGTCAAAGAAGGAAAAAATTGGTTTTTGCGGATTTACATTGATAAACCAGGTGGGATAGACCTTGAAGACTGTGCACTCGTCAGTGAGCAAGTAAGTGCTGTATTGGATGGAATGGATCCTGATCCGATTCCACAAGCATACTTTTTAGAAGTATCGTCTCCAGGAGCAGAAAGACCATTAAAAACGGACCAAGACCTTCTGAATGCAATTGGCAATTACGTGCATCTATCATACTATCAGGCGATTGAAGGAGAAAAATCCCATGAGGGAACACTTCAATCTGTGACCGATGATACAGTTGCTTTGGAAATCAAGATTAAAACAAGAACGAAAACAATCGAGATTCCACGTAAATTAATTGCGAAGGCAAGATTAGCGGTCAAATTTTAGTATAGTAAGGAGTGAAAACCAATGAGTAAAGAAATGTTAATTGCACTAGATTTATTAGAAAAAGAAAAAGGCATTTCGAAAGAAGTTGTTACCAGTGCATTAGAAGCTGCTTTAGTTTCTGCTTATAAGCGAAACTACGGACAAGCACAAAACGTGGAAGTAGAATTTGATACTGATAAAGGCGATATTCGTATTTACTCCGTAAGAGAAGTCGTTGAGATCGTTTTTGATTCTACTTTAGAAGTTAGTTTAGAAGAAGCATTAGAGAGAAATAAAGCTTACGAACTAGGCGACAAAATTCGTTTTGAAGTGACACCGGCTGATTTCGGTCGCATCGCTGCACAAACAGCTAAGCAAGTAATCATGCAACGCTTACGCGAAGCAGAACGTGGCATCATTTATGATGAGTTCATTG
>CAZLGI010000232.1:0-2333 GCA_964558995.1 uncultured Carnobacteriaceae bacterium
CAACGTGTCCCATGATTGTAACAACAGGAGGACGAGTAACTAAGTTCTCTTCGTTTTCTTCTTCTTCAAAATAAATATCTAAGTCAGAAATGTCTACTTGAACTTTTTCCTCAGCGTTAATACCATAGTCTGTTGCGATTAACTCTAACGTCTCTGAATCAAGTGGTTGGTTTTGCGTTGCAACAATACCCATCAAGAAGAGCTTTTTAATAATCTCAGCTGGTTCACGGTGCAATTTCTTAGCAACATCTTGAATATTCATACCTTCTGTATAAATAAATGTTTCAGGTAGTTCACGGAATTTTCTTTGTGGTAATGGTTTCTTAGGTCCACGAGTATCACGACGTTTTTTACCACGTTGATTACGCTTGTTGTATGTATTCTTATTGCGGTTATTTGAAAAACCAGCTTTAGAATTTCCTGCAGGTCTGTTTGCAGTTGCACTTGGCTTACTCGTTTGTGTTGTAGCAGCTGGTTTACTTGTCGTATTCGCAGTGCTCGTTTTTTGGTTCGCATTTTTATTCGAAGACGCCGCTGGTTTATTAGCAGGTTTCGAATTTGGTTTCGGTTTTGCTGGTGCTTTCTTTGTTTCAGTTTGTTTCGTTTGTGGAGTAGAAGCAGGTTTGTTCCCCTTTTGCTTCATTACCTCATTCATTTTAGTAATTTCTCCATCTTCCATGGTTGACACGTGGCTTGTAAAATTTAATCCAATTTCTTTAGCTTTCTCTAGCACAACTTTACTTGGTACGTCATGCTCTCTAGCGAATTCATAAACTCTTTTTTTAACCATGTCTTCACCTTCCTATCTCATATGTTGTTCGTTCCTTTCAATTTAAGATAACTATCAACAAAACCTTTTTCCGTAAAGGCACAAATTGATCGATTCTTTCCAATTGCTTGACTGATTTCATCCTTGGTAAAAGAAATATCCAGCGGAACATTGTAAAACGTGCATTTATTTTGCATTTTATCTTTTGTGTTATCACTTGCGTCGCTAGCCACCACAACTAGTTTCGCTTTTTTCTTTTGAATTGCTTTGGTTGTTAATTCATCACCAGTAACTAATTTACCAGCACGAGTTGCCAAGCCTAGCAAGTTCAATTGTTTTTGTTCAGGCGTCATGACAATAGACTCCTTGCTTTTTGATGTTCAACGTATTCATATAATTCTTGGTAGAAGGTATCGCTAACTTCCATTTCAAATTGACGTTCAATAAGCTTTTGTGTTTGGGCTTTTTTAACCAATTCTGGTTCTAATGAAATGTAAGCTCCTCGACCATTCTTCTTACCAGTTGGATCCATTAAAAGTTCCATTTCTGGTGTACGAACAAGTCTAAGCATATCTTTCTTAGGTTTCATTTCATTTGAAGCGATACAACGACGCATAGGTATTTTTTTCTTTTTCACGAATGGTCACCTCTTAGATCTATTCATGGTTGTCTAATAAATCATCGTAATCTTCTTCTGGGTCTAATTCAACCTCAGAAATGCGTTCTTCAACATCATCCGCATCAACAATGTCTTCGGCTAATTCGTCATAATCACGAATCTCTTCTGCCTCAGTGACTTCTTCTAACTCTTCGACGTCCTCTGAAATTGCTTCAACATTAATTGGTGTGATTTCGTCATAATTCTCACCATCAACAAGTGAGCCTTTGATAATTTCTTCATCAGAAATATCTGTTTGTTCAGCTTCTTTTTCAGCCATAATCTCGTTATAGTCTGTTTCTGCTTTAATATCAATTTTATAACCTATTAATTTTGCTGCTAAACGAGCGTTTTGTCCTTTTTTACCAATTGCTAATGATAATTGATAGTCTGGAACAACGACTGTACAGCTGTTAGATACTTGTTGGAAATCAACATGCACAACTTGCGCTGGGTTTAGAGCATTTGCGATATAAGTTGATGGGTCTTCAGCCCACTTAACAATATCCATGTTTTCGCCTTTAAGCTCGTTAACAATTGCTTGAACACGTTGTCCACGAGGGCCAACACATGTTCCAACTGGATCAACGTTCTCATCACGTGAACGAACAGCAACCTTAGAACGGTCACCAGCTTCACGAGCAATTGAAACAATTTCAACGACTCCTTCATAAATTTCAGGGATCTCTTGTTCGAATAAACGTTTCAATAAGTTTGGATGACTACGACTCACAAATACTTGTGGGCCTTTTGAGGTGTTTTCAACTTTTGTCACGTAGACCTTAATACGGTCATGTGGTTCAAATTCTTCACCAGGAATTTGTTCTTGTTTTGATAAAACAGCTTCAATTTTGCCTAAGTTCACGTAAATATAACGTGAATCTTGACGTTCAACAACACCATTTA
>CAZLGI010000233.1:0-2331 GCA_964558995.1 uncultured Carnobacteriaceae bacterium
AAATTCCTCCATTATACGTTTGTTTTTTTCCCAATCGAAATGGACAGATTTCACCCGCGCTCTTATTGGCTGCAGTCCAATAAAAAAAGTCCTCTGACCTCCACAAAAAAATTGGAGATCAAAGGACGATAGCTGTTTGCTTCGTGGTTCCACCTTTATTTACAATGTCTTCGCAGACACTGACTTATCGCGTTCAAAACGACTAAACGCTAGTGCGGTAACGGGCACGACCGAGTTTGCTTACTCGTGACTTAAATCATTTCAGCTCACTTGCTCAGAGATGTGTGTTCATTATTTCCAATTGCTTGTTCTCACCAACCACAAGCTCTCTTTAGAATTGAAAAAAACTACTTGTTCTCTTCTTCGCATTTCTATTAGGTAAGAATATCATAACATAGCATTTTAATAATGCAAGCATAAAATGCAGATAAACTCATTTGCTTTTAACCATCCTCTAACTATTCATCCACTGACTTAATTTGTAGAAAGGATAGTACAGCACAATAAACAAGATAATGTTTAAGAGTAAAGTCGGACCTAAACGTGTCACGACGAAGAGTTGAAACGTAATCTCTGCATAACCTAAAAATAAATACATCAGAAAAATAAATATCTCTAAGGACGTTAAGGCAATGATATAAATAATAATCATCATAACCGCTGTTGGAATGATAAACTTATGAATCTTTTTGAGCAAGTAAATAATCGTACCAAAACCTGCCGCATACAAACCTAGAATACCTGAATAGAAACTGTCAAAAATCAAACCAAACAACAAAGCGTACATAAATAGTGGTTGTTTCGGGAAGAAGAAAGTAAAAATGACAAGAACTAATAAAAGTAATCGAGGTGTCAATGTATAAGGATTGCTAATTAAATGAGCCGAGAAGATATTCATAATCATGCCATCCATAATCAAAGCGATGAAAATAAAGACTGGAATCAAGTAAACATGGTTCAATGTGCGATTATGTTCCATTACTGCACTCCTTCGCTCTCTCTAGTAATAATTGTTACATAATGAATATCTAACAAATTACCAGCAGGCTCAATCGATACTTCTTGGAACAATCCATATTCATCCATTCTAACTTCTTTCACCTTACCAACTAGAAGCGAGCGTGGAGATACGCCACCTAAACCGGAAGTGACAACTTGCATCCCAACTTCAATCTCAACGACTGGATCAATTTCAGACATAATATAATTGCCAGTTTCAGCGTCATAATCATCAATAATCCCATGAATCGCTTTATCTTTCGCTTGAATTTCAGCTGACACTCGGTTAACAGAGTCGTTACCTGTTGATAGTAAAAGAATTTTTGAGGTCGTCGGGCTTACTTCTGATACTCGTCCAATTAAACCATTTCCAGACATCACCGACATATTTACTTCAATGCCAGCTTCACTACCCTTATCGACAATTAATAAATCTAACCAGTTATCAGGATTTCGAGCAATAACAGTGGCACTTGTCCGTTTGTAATCCGTTAAGTTACTTTGTAAATCTAACTCTTCCTTCATGCTTAAGTTATCTTGTTCTAAACTATGAATTCGCGCCTGCATTTCATCTAAGGCATCAATTTTCTGCTTTAATGACTGGTTTTCTTCATAAGTATGAATCAAATTATCAACGGTATCGACGAAGGAACTAACCGCTTGAGCTGGTTTGGATACAATATTTGTCGCAATTCCTGTGACATCATTTAAGAAAATTTGTGGCAGAGAAACATCTTCACGATTCCGAGTCATGGAAAAGGCAATGGTTCCTATAAAGATGATGACAGATACCAACAATACTATCATTCGTCTATTATTAAAAAACTGTTTCATCTAAACGCTCATTTCCTTTCCGTAGTCACCGCGCTTTTTACGACGGTCATGCTTTTTCATTTTTTTCATGTCTTTTAACCGATCCCCTGTGCCAAGGATCACACTATTTATCGGATCAGCCGCGATGGTAACAGGTACCTTAATCTCATCTGCGATTAGCGTACCAATATTATTAAGGAGTGCTCCCCCTCCGGTTAAAATAATTCCATTTTGTAACAGATCGCCAGATATTTCTGGTGGTGCTTCTGCCAAAACGTGTTTAATGCGATTGTTAATTGTTTCAATCACCGGATGAATTAACTTTGTCACATCGTTGTTCTGAATTATAACAGATTTTATTAGGCCAGTTCTACTATCTCGACCTTTTATTTCTAATGTATTGTCATCATTTTGAGATGTTCCCGTAGTTTTTAATTTTGCCATTTCAGCGGTACGATCACTTATCATCAGCTCGTGATCCTTAAGTAAATAAGCAATCAACGCTTGGTCAATCATGTC
>CAZLGI010000234.1:0-2320 GCA_964558995.1 uncultured Carnobacteriaceae bacterium
TAAGGACAATAATTACCACTGACTCCAACAAAACGGCCTCCACCAGTTAGCAATTAATCTAACTGATGGAGGCCGTTTATTTGATTTTTTTATCATCTAGTTTCAACAGCATGGCATTGATTGCAATAATGGCGGTCGATAATGACATCAAGATTGTGCCAACTGCTGGGATAGCGACGAAGATATAAACCGCTCCCTTTTTCTTATAAATATAGCTATCAGATTGTTAGAATAGACTTACTTCAATAAGTTACTCATCTAATACTCTTCTATTTTTTGGTAAGATGGCGTACTCGTTTTTGTAAAACTGAATGCCAGAAAATCCGATTAGGAGAACCAGACCGACTATGGAAATAATTTGAAGCAGGCCATAATCTCCTTGATGCTCGTTTGCTAAATTTTGGTAAATTCCGAAATAAGCCCAAGCAACGGATAGAGGCAGAGCGGCATTTTTGACACTTAAAGCCACACCAATCACTAAGAAGGTAGCAACAATCAAAATAATCATGGCCCAAATATTATCAGCAATTCCAAATCCGTTCCATTCTAATTTCACTAGGGAAGTCGCAACATTGACGACCGTTGCAATCATTAACCAACCAGTATAGATACCAAATGTAAGTGGCAACAACCAATGATTGTCTTCGTGAATCGATAAGAGCTGTCGGCAAATCAGTGCTAATGCAATGGCATAACCAAAAATAAATAGTGTCGATAGTTCAACGAAAACAAAGGAAAATAAGACAATCCAACTCATATTTAGAAGACTTGAAATAATGAACAAGGGCGTTAGTTTGTCAATTGCTCGTTGATAGTAGGTATCGTTTCTTTTTACGTACATGACGATAAGCGAAATAACGAGTAGTCCATAGATAAGAGACCAAATACTAAATGTGCTTGAACTTGGCGTAATAAGTGTGAAATAGCGATCAGAAACATCTCTTTGTGAGGTACCATTGATAAATCCAAAAGCGCCCAATGCGTTTACCACGAGAGTCAAAGCAAGAAACAAAGCATTTAATCCAATCTTTTTTGTTCGGTCCATTGTGTCATCTCCTACTTTTTCTTATTGCTTAAGAAAAGAATAGCACAACATATACTGAAAGAACGAATGATAACCTTCAAAAATTTAGTTGAGAATACAAAAAAAGCAGCCTTTAAAAAGGTTGCTTTTTTTGATAAAATTACAGACTCTTAAGAGCCTCATCAACAGGCGTCTGACCAGCTAATACTTCAAACTCTTTCTTAATGGTATCGTCATTTTTTAGCACTTCAACAAGCGTTCGAGCGACGTCTTGGCGTGGGATCTCGTTAATCTCATGGCCGAGACCAACTTTTATTTGATTAGTCCCCGGGGTATCGATTAGGATGCCTGGATGCACAATCGTCCAATCTAATTCCGTACGATTTCTCAACCATTCGTCTGCATAGTTTTTTGCGATGGTGTAGACTTGTAGGGAGTTTTCCTTTTCCATTTCTTCTCGTCCGGCACGGAAGGTACTCACCATGACGAAGCGCTTGACACCAGCATCTTCGGCTGCGGTCATCGCTTTAATTGCGCCATCAAGGTCAATTCGAATGGTATCTTCTGGGCTACTTCCTCCAGCACCAGCACTGAAAATAACCGCATCCACACCTTTGATCACTTCGGTTAAGTCTTCAATTGGATCTTTTACAAGGTCTAGCAATACGGTTTCAATGCCTCTATCTTCGAAGAAAGCTGTTTGTTCAGCTTTACGAATCATTGCCAGTTCCTTAATCATCGCATCGTCTTTTACAAAATCCGCAAAATGACGCGCAACTTTTCCATGTGCACCAATAACTAATACTTTCATGTTATCCCTCCTCCTATTTTTCATCTGTAATCTCTTTAATGACTCTTGCTGGAGTACCGGCAACAATCACATTATCAGGAACATCTTTCGTTACTGTGGCATCCGCGGAAACAATAGAGTTCTTTCCAATAGTGACACCGGGTAAAATGGTCGCCTTTGCTCCAATCCAAGCATTTTCTTTTATCAAAACAGGCTTAACGACTAAACCGCGCCTTTTTTCTGGATCCACGATGTGATTAACGGAAAGGATATAAGCACCGGGGCCGATTAGAACGCGATCCTCAAGGGTAATACCGCCTAAGTCAACAAAAACCGTATTCATACTAATGTAGATGTCTTTGCCCAATTTGATATGCTTGCCGAAATCTGTGTGGAAAGGCAAGAGGATATTAACGGACTCATCGATAGAATCACCAATAATATTTCCTAAGCGTTGACGAATATCTTCTTGTGTAAATACTCCTGTGTTAAGTTGGTTAACTAAT
>CAZLGI010000235.1:0-1451 GCA_964558995.1 uncultured Carnobacteriaceae bacterium
TTTGTCAAACTCCTTAAGTTAATGACATTGAAAAGCTATCGCTTTGTTTTTTAAAATGATAAGAACCTCTCAACTCGTTCTGTTTTCAGAATGAATTGAGGGGTTCTTTTATTTGGAGCTGAGTTTTTTTTCCAGCCCCTTTTTTATATTTCCAAGTTAATACCCAATAGTCTTCAATTCAGGTTTGAAGAGTTTTGGATGTGATCTCAAGACGACTAACAAAACAATGATTGTAAAGACTGATGTTGCAAAGGCGCTCGCACCGTTTAATGCAATGGAGTAAAGCCATGGACTCATGCCTTCTGGCGCGTATTGACCCCAGAATAGATAACCAGCAATCGTATGCCAGAAAAAGCGAGCAAAGGTTCCAATAACACTTGCGAGAATAATCCACAAGGTTGTATTTCTTAAGCGATCATCCGTAAGAGCAGTTTGTGTCTTCGTTGCCCACAAGCCAGCAAAGCCAGTAAAAGCGAAGGCAACAAAATATTCTATAAAAGCTTGTGGGGCAGTTAGGATATCTGCATTTCCTATGAAGATGTGTAGAATCCCCCATAAAAAGCTTGCAACGATTCCAGGACCCACTCCTCTACGCAAAGCGTACAAAACTAACACAGGTTGTCCAACTGTAATAGTAAAGCTTGGACCAATCTCTAATGGAACGAAAGAAAGGGCGGTTGCTAATGCTGCCAGAATCGTTCCTTCAATCCATAAACTTAAATTTTTCGACAAAAAAATCTCCTCCTTTATTGTAGAATGGAACAGACCTAACTACAAAGGAGGAGAAGATATATATGACGATACATGTTCTCTACTCACACAATCCCTACGCTCGTATTAACGAATTCAGGTTCGAAGGGTTAGAATGATTCATTCAGTCTCAGCCGATAAAGGCACCCCTTTGTGATAAGTGTTCTATTCAGTTAATAAAAGCTTATCATAGACGATTAAACAATGCAACAGATTTGAACGAACTGTAACATTATGTTATTGAATCATCTTGCTTATCGGCAAATTTCTTCTTCCGACTATTATTTACGAAGTAATCAATGACAGCTCCTAAACCAGCTCCAACAGCAAATCCTAGAGCCATATAATCAACATACAGTCCGACTGCCATACCGGCGAACATACCGATGATGGTAAATAAGAAGGTATTTTGGAAATTGTCTTCAGGCTCCTCGTTTTGAACCTTTGCTTTTTGAGGATTGCTCAGTGTTGCGTGGCCAATCGGTTTTCTATTAGGAATGTTTTTCCTTTGAATATTAGATCTATTTTTCTTTGCCAAGTCTTTCGTTCCTTTCGCGTTAAAATCAACCTCTTTATTTTAACAGGAAAGGAATAATTTGTGAACTGGCTTTTACTCGTCTTTCGGATCCATGTCGATTTCTTCTTCTTTGGCAAAAGGATAAGTGCCATCGCCGTACATATCAAACGCGTTATCTTGTGGT
>CAZLGI010000235.1:1468-2287 GCA_964558995.1 uncultured Carnobacteriaceae bacterium
GAAATATCCATGCGTGGGAAACGATTGTTCGACACGCCATTTACTAATAAGAAAGGCCGGTTCATGTCTGCTTCTAAACAACGATCGATTAAATGACACATATCACGTTTTGAAAGGTGTTTTGAAAGTTCATCTGCATCTGTCTTACCTACAGTGATGTCACTGTTAAAGCCACCAATTCGGATGCCAATGGAAGGCTGATTGTGCTTGTAGGCATGAAAGCTAGCGAGAGCCTCCATATAAACCTTAGACACGCCGTATAGGTCTTCAGGGCGAGGAAAGTCGCTCGTCTTCACCTGAACATTTAACGGGTAGCCACCAATTGCATGAACCGAGCTCGCAAAAATAATGCGTTTGACATGATTATGATCTTTTATCGCTTCTTCAAAAAGGTTGTGTGGAACCTTGTAATTTAAATTTAATAAGGTATCATAAAACTCTGCGTCTGGACTCGGATCGCCAGCTAAATGGATGACGTAATCAATATCCTTAAGCAAACCGTCCCAATTATCGGGAATACTTAAATCATGATTTAAAAGCGTCGTATTTTTAGTTAATTCTTCGGGTAGATCTGAAAAATCAACATCAACTAAGGTTAAGTGATGGTTTTTCTTCAAATGCTCGGTTAAAACAACACCGATATTTCCAGCAGCACCAGTTATCAATATGTTTGACATAAAAAAACCTCCTACGAGTCTATTTACTGCTAAATCTATGCTTTTTAGCGGAAAAAGTCAAAGGAAATCCTTTTTTTGTAAAAAGAGAAATTAAATGAAGAATAAGTTATACTAGGAATGACTAATTATAAAGGAGCTGATT
>CAZLGI010000236.1:0-2281 GCA_964558995.1 uncultured Carnobacteriaceae bacterium
TTATGCCAATAATTTAGGCTGAAGTCATAGGTCTTAAGGTTGATTTCTTGCTACTGTCCAGTACTGACGGGGTCTAGGACAGGGCGGACTTGGGCATGAACAGTTAATTTATTGAAAGGATTTGGAATATGCTAAACTTTCGATTTCAGAAGCCTAGTTTGATGATTTTTCCAGATAGACAAAATAGCACCACACAAAAAGAGGCTGGATTCTCATCCAACCTTTTCCTCACTCTAATTTTTTCTGACGTGCTTTGTCTCGTTTTAAGATTTTCTTTAAGTATTGTCCTGTGAAGCTTTCTTCTACTTCGCTGATTTCTTCTGGTGTGCCGGTTGCGATAATTGTTCCGCCGCCAACGCCACCTTCCGGACCTAAGTCGATAATATAATCAGCTGTTTTAATAACATCTAAGTTATGCTCAACGACTAATACTGTATTTCCTGCATCAACTAAACGTTGCAGGACTTCCATTAGCTTGGCGATATCATGGGTGTGCAAACCAGTTGTTGGCTCATCCAGAATGTAGAATGTTTTTCCGGTTGAGACTCTTTGGAGCTCACTTGCCAACTTCATTCGTTGGGCTTCTCCTCCTGATAAGGTTGTTGCAGGTTGGCCAAGGGTGATGTAGCCTAAGCCAACGTCAATAATGGTTTGCAGTTTGCGTTTAATTTTTGGAACAGCTGCAAAGAACACAACTGCTTCGTCTATCGTCATTTCCAAAATATCTGCAATGTTTTTGCCTTTATAGCGAACTTCTAGTGTTTCAGAGTTATAACGTTTTCCACGACAAACTTCACACGGCACATAAACATCTGGTAAAAAGTGCATTTCAATTTTCAAAATGCCGTCTCCACGACACGTTTCACAACGGCCACCTTTAACGTTAAAACTGAAACGACCTTTTTTGTAGCCACGTATTTTGGCTTCGTTTGTATTCGCAAAAAGATCTCGAACATCATCAAACACACTCGTATAAGTGGCCGGGTTACTTCTTGGCGTTCTACCGATTGGGCTTTGATCAATATCAATCACTTTTTCCAAACCTTCGTAGCCTGAAATCTTTTTGAATTTACCTGCTTTTTCTTTTGTACGGGTTAGTCTTCTGGAAAGTGCTAATTTCAAAATGCGATTGACTAAAGAACTCTTACCTGAACCTGACACACCTGTTACCGCGATAAAGCGACCGATTGGGAAAGACACATCAATATTTTTTAGATTATTTTCAGTGGCCCCTTCAATCACAACCGCGCCTAAATCTTCCGAGCGTCGTTCTTCAGGGACTGGTATAAATCTCTTCCCAGCCAAATAGTTCCCAGTAATCGATTCTTTTACTTTCATTACGTCTTCAGGTTTACCAGCTGCGACAATTTCACCACCGAGTTCACCTGCGCCAGGACCGATATCGATTAAATAATCCGCCTGCATCATCGTATCTTCGTCATGTTCGACAACGATTAGAGTATTGCCCAAATCACGCATTTTCTTCAGTGATTCGATTAAAAGGCTGTTGTCTCGCTGATGTAAGCCGATTGAAGGCTCATCCAAGATATACAAAACGCCTGATAAATTCGAACCAATTTGTGTCGCAAGACGAATCCGCTGAGCTTCTCCACCTGAAAGACTTCCGGCAATTCGAGCTAAGGTTAAATAGTTCAAGCCAACGTTTCTCAAAAAGAGTAAGCGTGAGTTGATTTCTCGTAAAATTGGTTTTGCAATTGTTTCGGAACTTTCACTTAACTTAATTCCATCAAAGAATTCAATGGCTTTTACAATTGAGCGTTCCGTTACTTCGGCAATATTTTCTCCGGCAACCTTCACACATAAAGCTTGTTCATTCAAACGAGCACCATGACAAGTCTGACAAGATAGTTCCGCCATGTATTCACGCATGACCTTACGAGTATATTCGCTAGAAGACTCGTGATAGCGGCGATTAACGTTTGTCGCAACACCTTCAAAGGCAATATCAACATCTCTGACTGCACCAAAATCATTCTTGTGGTAAAAGTGGAACGTCTTTCCATTTGAACCATATAAGACTAAATCTTGTTGTTTTTTAGTTAATTCATTAAAAGGAACATCCATTGGAATATCATAACCACTACAAAACTGGCGTAACATTTCTGGATAGTAGTTTGAACTAATTGGATTCCAAGGCGCCATTGCCCCTTCATCCAGCGTCAATTCTTTATTTGGTACAACTAAATCCAAATCAACTTCCAATTTTGAGCCTAAGCCATCACAGTCTGGGCAAGCCCCATAAGGCGCGTTAAAAGAAAAC
>CAZLGI010000237.1:0-1509 GCA_964558995.1 uncultured Carnobacteriaceae bacterium
ATCAGTGCTGGTATTGGTGTTTTCATTGCTTATATCGGAGTTAAAAACGCTGGTTTCCTAGAATTCCTTTCAGATTCAAGTAATATTATTTCTATCAATGGTGAAGCTTATAATCCTGCAACTGAAGCTTTTGAAGGTGGTATTGGTTCAATCGTTACTGGCGGCGGCATTGTCCCTGCTATGGTGAACTTCACTCAATCCCCTGCTATGTTAGCTTTAATTGGTTTAATTTTAACATTCGTTCTTATGCTTAAAAATGTAAAAGGTGCAATCATTATCGGAATTATCGCAACGACACTATTAGGAATTCCTTTTGGTATTGTTGAAGTCTCAGCAGATGTTTTAGCTGCGAACTCTTTAGGTTCTGCTATTTCTGAATTAGGCGTGACATTTGGTGCTGCTTTTGGTAGCGAAGGAATGTTATCACTATTCGGAGATGTAAGCCGTCTACCGTTAGTATTAATGACAATCTTTGCCTTCAGTCTTTCTGATACATTTGATACAATCGGAACATTTATTGGTACTGGTCGTCGTACAGGTATTTTCTCAGCTGAAGATGAAAAAGCTCTTGAAGAAGGATCAGGTTTCTCTTCTAAAATGGATAAAGCTTTATTCGCAGACTCAACTGGTACTGTAATTGGTGCAATCTTCGGAACTTCAAACACAACAACATTTGTTGAAAGTGCTGCAGGTATTGGTGCTGGTGGTCGTACTGGTTTGACAGCAGTAGCTGTTGCAGTTATGTTCATAATTAGTGCGTTCTTCGCACCATTAATCGGTGTTGTCCCTGCTGCTGCAACTGCGCCATCACTTATTATTGTAGGAATTTTAATGATGTCTTCCTTCAGTGATATTAACTGGGCTGACTTTGAAGAAGCGATTCCAGCATTCTTTGCATCTGTTTTCATGGGATTAACTTATAATATCTCTACAGGTATCGCTGCTGGATTTATTTTCTACGTGATTGTTAAGACAGTCCTAGGAAAAGCAAAAGAAATCCACCCTATTCTTTGGGGTTCAGCTGGGCTATTCTTAATTAACTACATTATTATGGCGTTTCTATAAAAAAAGATCCGGCCCTAAAGTGCTTATGAGCACTTGGGCCGATTTTTTTCAAAACTTTATTACCTTTTTAGTTGCAGAACGATAGAATAAACTATATAATACATTAAGTGTTAATTTGAAGATCTCCATAAGGGAGTAACTAGCAGCGTTTCGCTGTGGTAACATCAACAATAAGTAGAGTTCCACTCTCTGCTGGTGTTATCTTAAATAGTGAGACTTATGCATATTGAATGGCCATCTTATGGGTATTTCGGTTGCATGGGTCTCTTTTTTTCTTTTTAACATAGAAAATTTATACAAAAGAGAGGGGAAAAATTGTGTCAAAAGAACAATTACGTGAAGACTTCTATGCACAGGATGTCGAAACAGTTTTATCAAAACTCGATGTAACTCGAGACGGCCTATCCGATGCAGAAGCAAAAACTAGAGTTGAGGAATATGGTC
>CAZLGI010000237.1:1519-2234 GCA_964558995.1 uncultured Carnobacteriaceae bacterium
AGAAACAAAAACTCTTCTTCAAAAATTCTTTGATCAATTCAAAGACTTTATGATCTTAGTTCTATTGGCAGCCGCTTTAATTTCAGGTGTGCTTGGTGAGATCTCCGATGCAGTTATTATTCTTATGGTTGTTGTATTAAATGCGGTTCTTGGTGTTTTCCAAGAAGCAAAAGCGGAAGAAGCGATCAATGCTCTAAGACAAATGGCGTCTCCAATGGCTCGTGTAAAACGTGGCGGAAGTGTTGTTTCAATTAAGAGTGAGGATATCGTTCCTGGAGATATCGTTCTTTTAGAAGCTGGGGATGTTGTTCCTGCAGACTTACGTTTAATCGAAGCGAACTCTTTGAAAATTGAAGAAGCAGCTTTGACTGGTGAATCTGTTCCAGTTGAAAAAGAAATGGTTGGCGTTGAATCCGACGCAGCTCTAGGTGACCGTGTAAACATGGCCTTCTCAAGTACGAACGTAACTTACGGACGTGGAGTTGGTGTGGTAACTGGTTCAGGTATGAATACTGAAGTTGGTCACATCGCAAACATGTTGGCAAACACTGAAGAGTCAAAAACTCCTCTACAAGAAAACCAAGACCAATTAGGTAAAGCTCTAACAATCTTGATTTTAGCAGTAGCAGCAATTATGTTTGTTGTTGGATTACTAAACGGTCGTGACTGGTTAGAAATGTTACTAACGTCTATCTCTGTTGCAGTTGCAGCTATT
>CAZLGI010000238.1:0-2225 GCA_964558995.1 uncultured Carnobacteriaceae bacterium
GGTAAATGCTTCCCATAACAACTCTTCATTATTGAATGTAACTTTGTATTCTTTTTTTATCAATTGTCTTAATTCATCCATTTTCCCTCTCCTCCCTCTTTTAATCGATACTTCTCCATTATACGCTAATAATGCATATTCTAAAAGGATTAAAGCACAGTTAACACTTCGCAAGTTTAGATAAAAGGCTTCACCATATTATAATTTCACTCTTTTTGCTTTATATTCTCAAAGTAAACGTAAAAAAAGAGCTGAGATTTCTCTCAGCTCTCTTCTTATTACTCACTAATCAGATTAGTAAGGTGCGTCGTTTGTTAATTCTACTATTTCCCAACCATCAGTTGTTCCATAAGCAATGTTAACACCTTTAACGCGGTTGTTAACTGCAAATACTTCAGATCTCCAAAGTGTAGGAATTACAGGAACATTTTCAAACATATGCTCTTGCCATTCTTGGAATGCAGCGAACTTGAACTCTTGATCAAATGCATCTGCTGAGTTGATCTTAGCTAGGATTGCTTCGTTCTCTTCGTTTACGTAACGAGGGTAGTTAAATGAAGCATCTTTACCGTATAGACCTGTTGGGTTAGGGTCATGACCTGTTCCCCAAGCTGCTTGGTAGATGTCAATTTGCTCGTCGTCTGCTTCAAGCATGTCGTAGAACGCTTGGAACTCGATTAAACGACCTGTTGCTAGTTGAACATTCAAACCAACTTTTGCCCACTCTTGGATGTAGTATTGAACGATTGGCTCAGCTGTTGCTCCACCTGACATTGAAGCAAAGTTAATTACTAACTGCTCACCGTCTGGAGTTTCACGGAAGTCATCGCCATCGATATCTTCATAACCAGCTTCATCAAGAATTTGGTTAGCTAAGTCTTGGTCATAGTAGAATCCTTCAACGTCTTCGTTAATGAAGTCTGTAAAGACTGGTGGAATCATACCTTTAGCATTTTGACGTAGTCCTTGGTAGAACTCAGTTGCAATTGCGTTGTTGTCAATTGCATATGCCATTGCTTTACGTAAGTTAACGTCAGCCATTTTTGCATCTGGATCAGCAACGTTTGTAGCTGGTGTTACTACTTTGTCATCAGCATCTAATTCTGCTGGTTGCCAGTGTCCTAATTTGAATCCGATATAAGTATAAGCAAGCTCTTCACGGCCTAGAACTGTTAGGTTCTCTGAGTCTTTATAGTTATCGAATTGGTCTGTAGGCATTTTAGCGTAGTCATAGTTACCATTTTGCATTTCTGAAACGATTGTTTCTGGAGCAACTACTTCAACAGTAACGCCGTCAAGTTTAGGAGCACCTTTCCAGTAGTACTCGTTCGCTTCAAATTCAACTGCCTCACCTGGAGTAATTGATTTAACGCGGAATGGTCCAGCACCTACTGGAGTGTTACGGATTGCTGGGTCTGCAGCTAAGTCAGCCATTGCAATTCCTTCAAGTTGGTGTTTTGGCATTGGGTAACCCCAGATACCGCCACCTGAAGCTAGAATAGAAGGGTTAGCTTCAATATATTCGATTGATAGTTTTTGATCATCTTCGATTACGATACCAGAAATTGTATCTGCTTCACCTGCATGATATTCAGCCATACCAACGATGTTAGAGAAGTCTGCACCGTAACGTACACCTGTATATTGTGGGTGACCAATAACTTCATATGAAAACAGAACATCTTCTGTAGTCAAGTCGTTACCATCAGACCATTTCAAGTCGTCACCTAGAGTGATGTGGATTGTTGCATTTTCTTCATCAAACTCGAAAGTTGCCATACCATCTTGTGCTAACATGAAGTTCTCGTCAACTGAGAATAGTGACTCATGACTGAAGCCCATTAATTCACTATCGTAAGCATCTTCGTAGAACTCAGGACTGAAAATCCCTTGGAAAGGTGAATTAGCTACCATTGCATAACGCAATACGCCACCTTCAATTGAATCTTCGTCATTTGTCATGGCTGTTTCCAGGTCAACTACTCCTGTTTCGTCATCACCATTTGCTTCTGCTGATGAATCTACAGTTTCACTTGTATCTGTACCTTTGTCCGTTGTTCCTGTGTCTGTACCTTCGTTACCACCGTCTTGACATGCTGCCAAAACTAGCGCAAAAGCTGATAAAGAAATTAATCCTAATTTTTTCTTTAACATAATCTTTTTCCTCCCTTTTTCTAACCTAATCTTTGTTTAGAGTCTGCCGCACGCTGCAACGCTTGGCCGAC
>CAZLGI010000239.1:0-2224 GCA_964558995.1 uncultured Carnobacteriaceae bacterium
GGATGGAGTACATCTCAACTTTCGAACCCGTCATTCCTTGTGAGTCGCGGATAATCAAACGTTTATTTGTAAAAATAGCCCGGTCACGTACGGTTTTGAAAGCGGCAATCGGGGTTTCATTTGAAGCTAGGATTTTTGATACGTCTTTCGGAATGTCGCTGCGTGCGATAAACGTCCACTCTAAAATGGTTTCCATACTATTCATCTCAATTCCTCCTCGATTTCTTCATTTTTACTTACGGCGTGCCAGTGCTAACAACCCTAAAATATAACTCTCGGCGCCAAAACCGGAAATTTGTCCGACGCAGGCAGGTGCGGTAACAGAAATTTTACGGAACTCTTCCCGTTTATGAACGGCACTTAAATGCACTTCCACAGAAGGTACCGATACACCTTTCAAAGCGTCGTGAATGGCGTAACTGTAATGGGTAAATGCACCGGGGTTAATAATGATTCCGTCAGAGCCATCGAAATGTGCGGCCTGGATTGCATCAATAATCGCACCTTCATGATTACTTTGGAAAAAGGTAACCGCGTGACCACTTTCTTTGGCAAAAGCCGCGATTTCGTTATTAATATCTTCCAGTGTTTGGTGTCCGTAGACTTCAGGTTCACGAATACCAATAAAGTTTAAGTTTGGGCCGTGAATAATGTTAAATTTCATTTTCTGTTCCTTTCTGAACGTATGCATTGAGTGCTTCAATAATTTCATTTAGTGTAACGATGAGGCTGTCATTATTTTCAATCGTGATGTGCGCGTATTTATGATACAAGTCGATTCGTTCCGCGTGTAATTTTTGGAGCTTATGACTCCCACTTTGTAAAAGCGGACGCGTGCTGATTTGTATATCGTTGCTGATGCTTTCGATACTGCGATTCAAAAAAATTATGATGCCGTTTTGTTGCAATGCCTGCATATTTTCTTCTCTCAAAATGATGCCGCCGCCGGTCGAAATGATTAATGGTTTCTTCATTGCGAACTTCTTGGCAACTTGCGTTTCGATATCACGGAAATGCGATTCACCCATTTCAAAGAGTTCACTAATTTCTTTTTGAGTGAACGTCTCGATTTCAGTATCCAAATCAACCATAGGGATACGTAATTTACTGCTGAGCATGCGCGCCAACGTACTTTTACCGCTGCCTGGCATGCCGATTAAGACAATATTTTCATTCATTTTACACCATTCCAGTTCTCTCGGAAATAATTTAAGATTGTTAAAGTTTCCTGCTGCGTAAAGTCACGTTCTTCCCATATTTCAACCGAACGGATGGCCTGACCAACCAACATATCCAGGCCATTCACGGTATCTTTGCCAAGATTGTTGCCGATTTCTAAAAATTTCGTTACCGTCGGATTATACGTCATATCGAATAAATAGCTAAAGTTCGTAATCACAGTTTCGTCGACCGGCGAGGCAGTTACATTTGGATACATACCAACAGGTGTGCAGTTTACCAAAAAGTCGCCCGTACGCTTCTTTAGCGCGTTGTAATCGATGTATTCAAATGGTCCCATCATTTCAGTGGCTGAACGGGAGACAATCGTAATCGACTCTGCGCCTTGATCTTGGAAATAGTGGGCAATCGCCAACGAAGCGCCTCCTGAACCGAGAATGTATGTCTGTTTGCCTTTCACATCCCAATCTTTTAACTTGAAAGTAAGGGCAATGCCATCGTAGTCAGTATTATGACCTTCAAAGGCGCCGTTGACGTTTTTAATTGTGTTGACTGCATGCAAACGTTCCGCTAAAGGCGATAGTTTTTCAATGAGAGGAATGAAATCCTGCTTATATGGAATCGTGATATTTGCACCATCTATACCAAGAATCACTAAACTTTCCAAAGCAGCAGGGAGTTGCTCTTCATTAATTTCGAAATTTTTATATGCAGCCGTGATCCCAGCCACTTCGTAAATTTTTTTGTGAATTTGCTGGGAAATGCTATGCCCGAGGGTTTTGCCAAACAAACCGTAAAATTTCAAAAGCGTTCACCTTTCTTTTCTGTTTCTTTTAAGTGTTACTATACGGAAGAAGAAGTATAAATTCAATACAAATTTTAATTAAGTTAGAAGGAAATTAGAAAATGACTTGCATTTTTAATAATCATTGTTTATGATTAGTTCAATAAAAGGAAACGGGGTACTGTCATGTTAAACAAGCAATGGAAAACCACATCTACATACTTTAGCTACTTTAGATAGGTTCATATCCGCACTTTGGGT
>CAZLGI010000240.1:0-2203 GCA_964558995.1 uncultured Carnobacteriaceae bacterium
CAAACGTTCACTATGCTGACAAAGGTGCAAACCTTCGTTGATCGACCTAAAATACAGTCATTCGATGAACGAACAAGTAAATGGCTTTATCCAAAAGGGATTGGCCATGTTAAACTATTCTTGAAAACCGGTTTAGGTGCAGAAGAAGTCAGCTTACGCTTTATTAAACACGAACACGTAGAAGAATTACGCGCGTTCTATCAAATCTAAAAAAATGACCAGAGACGGCAACGTCCTTGGTCTTTTTTTGTCGCGTAAATAATTTAATGTTTTGTTCGCTTTACAAATCGAACGTATGTTCTATAATAAGAACAAGGGGTGTAGCATATGTTTGATTACTCAAAAGAAAAACGAGAGGATATTTTATGTGTCGATGTGAAGTCATTTTATGCATCTGTGGAATGTGTTGAGAGGGGCTTGGATCCACTAGAGACGATGTTAGTCGTCATGAGTAATGCGCAAAATGCTGGAGGCTTGATTTTAGCAGCATCTCCAATGGCCAAAAAAGTATTAGGTATTAGCAATGTGTCGCGCAAATATGAGATTCCGCCTCATCCAGAACTGATTATTGTTCCACCACGAATGACCTTTTATATTGAAAAAAACACAGAAATTAATAATATTTTTCGTGACTTCGTAGCGGAGGAGGATTTATATATTTATAGTATCGACGAATCCTTTGTTTCGATTGCCTCTAGCTTACGACTGTTCAAAAAAACAGCTTATGAATTAACAGTGATCATCCAAACTACTATACATGAGCAAACAGGCTTGTATGTGACGATTGGTGTTGGCGATAATATGTTATTGGCTAAGTTAGCCTTAGATAATGAAGCAAAAGCTAACAAGGATTTAATCGCAGAATGGCGATATGAAGATGTTCCCCAGACTATTTGGAAAATAAAAAATTTGACCGATATGTGGGGGATTGGAAATCGAACTGCGAAACGTTTGAGACGGATGGCAATTTTATCTGTCGATGATTTAGCCCACACGGATCCGGCCTTATTAAAACAAACAATGGGAATGATTGGTGAACAGTTGCATGCCCATGCGTGGGGAATTGATCGTAGTAATATTCGAGAGCGGTATGCTCCTTTAGAAAAAAGTTATGGCAACTCACAAGTGTTGCCTAGGGATTATACGAAAGAATGGGAAGTAAAGATTGTTATTCGTGAAATTGCCGAGCAAGTGGCCTCGCGCATTCGAAAGCGCCATTGCCAAGTTGGCTGCATTCAGTTGTATATTGGCTACTCGTCAAAGGAACTCGAGCGAGGTTTTTCTCGCCAAATGAAAATACCATTGACATCAAATTCGAAAAAATTAGTCGCTTTCTGCTTACAGTTGTTTGATAAGTACTATCAAGGACAAGTTGTCAGAAACGTCGGTATCAGTTTTTCTAAATTAGTTTACACATCAGATGTGCAACTAAATTTATTTGAAGAAGCCGAACAGCAATTAGCAGAAGAAAAGTTAGATGTCTTGGTGGATAAAGTACGAGGGAAATACGGTTTTAAGTCCTTGGTTCATGCAAGTAGTCTCTTGGAAGGCGGAACGGCAATTGAACGTAGTAGTTTAGTCGGCGGACACGCTGGAGGAATGGAAGGGATACAATGAGATACAAAAATAATAACTACCAAGACCGCGGCATGAAAAAGTGGGCAGGGTTTTATTTATCAGAACATACGGCAGAACAAGAAAAAAACACACAAGAAGCAGCCCATATTAATAAAGCAAAAGAAGAAATGAGTGAAATTAAAATTAAATCAGTTTTAGAAGAAGCGGTGCTTAAAAATAAACGAGTCAGCGTTCAACTTAGAGCAGTTAATTATGAAGGGGACTATTACGATGATGTGGTAGGTTTTCTCAAGGGGGCAGATGCGTTAGGAATTTTTGTCGGTATGCAGAAAATTCCTTACGCTGACATCCGTCATATTGAGATTAATCAACAAATTAAATGGAGTCGCATTGATTAGGCTTTCAGAGAACTTTGATATAATATCTCCAAGTCGAACTATTCGAAAAAAAGTTGTTGCGAAATTAAACCAACTATAAAAAACAGGAGGAATATATATTGAAAATAGTCTTACTTTCTGGCTCAATTGTCGGAAATAAAACTAGAACAGCGATTAATTATACTGAAAATATTCTAAAAGGAAAGTATCCTGAAGCTGACGTGACGGTCATTGATCTAGCTGACTTT
>CAZLGI010000241.1:0-2195 GCA_964558995.1 uncultured Carnobacteriaceae bacterium
GAGATATGGGCATTGTGACTTTAAACGATGTTCATCAATTAATGAATAGTGATGAAGGCTTCGATGTAAGTCGTTAATCAACTATTTTTCAATCGAAAGGAGATCTTTACAAGATGGCTTTTATTAATGAAGACTTTATGTTACAAAGTGAAACTGCAAAACATTTGTACCATACTTATTCTGAAAACCAACCAATTTTTGACTACCACTGTCACTTATCACCACAACAAATCGCTGAAGACTATACATTCAGTAATATTACCGAATTATGGTTAGGTGGCGACCATTATAAATGGCGTGGATTACGTGCAATGGGTGTGCCAGAAGAGAAAGTTACCGGGAATGCTTCAGATGAAGAGAAATTCCAAGCATGGGCTGAAACTGTTCCAAATACATTAGGTAACCCATTATTCCACTGGACAGCTTTAGAATTAAAACGCTACTTCGATGTAGATGAAATTTTAAACGGTGATAACTGGAAAGAAATCTACGACGCAGCAAATCAAAAATTAAAAGACGAAAACTTAACAGCTCGTCAATTCATCAAGGATTCAAATGTTACATTTATCTGTACAACAGATAATCCTTACGATTCATTAGAATTCCACAAACAAATTGCTGAAGACGATTCATTCGATGTAGCAGTTATCCCAGGATTCCGTCCAGATGAAGCATTCGCAGTAGGTGAGCAAAAATTCATCGACTTCTTGCCAAAAATGGAAAAAGCAAATGGTATCAAAATTGATTCATTTGCCAAGTTAGTGGAATCTTTAGAAGACCGTATCCAATTCTTTGCTGATCACGGTTCAAACATTTCTGACCACGGTTTAGCTAAATTAGTATTCCGTCCAGCAACAACTGAAGACGCAGAAGCTATTTTTGCTAAAGCTGTAAAAGGTGAAGCTATCTCAGATGATGAGTACGGCCAATTCCAAACAGCATTAGTTCGCGAATTAGGTAAAATTTACAATGCTAAAGGCTTTGTAATGCAATTCCACTTCGGTGCTATCCGTAACAACTCTGAGCGTATGTTTAGCAAGTTAGGCCCAGATGCTGGTTTAGATTCAATTAATGATCAAACACACGTTGCAGAAGCGTTAAATGGTTTATTAAATGAAATGGATAAAACAAACGAATTGCCTAAAGTAATTCTTTACCCATTAAACCCAGCATATTTTGACTTAGCAGCAACAACTGCAGCTAACTTCCAATCTAATGACAAAGGCATCAAGAGCCGTGTTCAATTAGGTTCAGGTTGGTGGTTCAACGATACTAAATACGGTATGTTGAAACAATTCAAAGCCTTAGCTGAAGGTGGCTTATTAATGAACTTTGTTGGTATGTTAACTGACTCTCGTTCATTCATCTCTTACACTCGTCACGAATACTTCCGTCGTTTATTCTGCGACTACATTGGTGACTTGGTTGAACGTGGTGAAATTCCTAATGATGAAGCATTATTAGAAAAATTAATCACTAACGTTTCATATAACAACGCAGTAGAGTATTTTGACGCTGCTGACGTCGTGTCAAAATAAGACATTTTGACAAATAATGACCTGTAACTAAAGTATTCACCCAATTGACCAGACAGTTTCCATCTAGGAGAGGCATGACAACTTCGTCGTGCCTCTCTTTTTTCATGAAAAAATATGTTCAGAATTTCCTAAGAATGCGACAAATGCGGATAGAGAGGGGAAACTATGATAAAATGATAGGTGATAAATTACGTTATACGTATAAAAAATGATGTTGGGAGAGTAACGAATATGAACATTGGTATAGATAAACTACATTTCTTCACACCACATGTCTATGTGGATATGGAAGAACTGGCTGAAGCTAGAGATGTTGAGCCGGCTAAGTTTACAATTGGTTTAGGTCAAACCCAGCAAGCAGTGGCACCCTTAACCCAAGATCCAGTTTCAATGGCAGCTAACGCGGCTTGGCCAATTTTAACAGCAGAAGACAAAGAAGCAATTGATTTCATTATTGTGGGATCAGAATCAGGTACTGACCAGTCAAAAGCAATGGCGGTACATGTGCACCAATTGCTAGGAATCAATCCCTTTGCGCGTTCGATCGAGATGAAAGAAGCTTGTTACGCGGCAACTGTAGGTATCCAAACAGCAGTAGCACATATTGCCCGTCATCCAGAGTCTAAAGTATTAGTGATTGCAACAGATATTGCTAGA
>CAZLGI010000242.1:0-2186 GCA_964558995.1 uncultured Carnobacteriaceae bacterium
CGATGATGTCGTGCATCCTTTTATGGAAAGTACCGCCAAAACCGTGAAAAATCGCAAGCTTTCAAAGGCAGCACATGGCTTCCATCCTGACAAAACAAACTACCAAACAATGCTGTTGCTGTCAGGACCAGGGATTAATCCAGAAGCAAGGCTTGAAGAAGCCCGTCTAGTGGATGAAGGACCAACCTTTTTGCATGCAATCGGTTTACAATATCCTAACAAAACGGACGGGAGAGTCTTGAAAGAATTGTTCAAATAGTAAACAATGTGTCTCTCACTGTTTTTTCATTTATCGAAATTCGAAAACCGACAAATTATTGAACCTTTTTCAATTTCAAAACGTTCGGAAAGGTAACGGTTACAATGTCTTTCGGTTGGTCTTTTGAAAAAAGTGCGATAATGTTAAAGAAGCAAATAAATAAAAAAATGCCATCTTTTCAAAAGGTTAATAGCGCAAACTTAAAAGCAATGGTATGATATAAATAAGATAGATTTAATGAAATGTTAATGTTTTGTTGATTGTTATTTATAATATTGTTGTGGAAGGAGATGGAAGAAGCGTGGGAAAAAATATTAGCTTAGATTTAGAAAAAGAATTATACCTATTTAACAAAGGCGAACACTTTGAAAGTTACCAAATAATGGGCAGCAAGCGCAGTACTGAAGACATGCAAGACGGTTGGCGGTTCACAGTTTGGGCGCCAAATGCGAAGGCTGTTTCCTTAATCGGTGATTTTTCAAATTGGGAACCAATTCATATGACCTTAATTGGCGAGACAGGTGCGTGGTCAACGTTCGTTCAAAATGCAGATGAAGGACATTGTTATAAGTATTTAGTTGAAGATCAAGCGGGTGTTAAAACTCAAAAAATAGATCCCTTTGCTCTTGCCTATGAAGTGCCACCAAAAGATGCATCCATCGTCCAAGATTTACCAGCTAAAAAGTGACGAGATAGTCAATGGTTTGCTAATAAAAAGAGGAAATCGATTTATAAAAAGCCGTTGAACATTTATGAAGTCCATATGTCATCTTGGAAACGACATCCAAATGGCGATTCATATTCATTCCAGGACTTATCCAATGAATTAATTCCTTACGTCAAAGAAATGGGTTATACCCATATCGAGTTAATGCCAATTATGGATCATCCATTAGAAGCATCATGGGGTTATCAAATTACTGGATATTTTGCAGTCGCTGCCCGCTACGGAAACATTTTAGAATTCCGAGACTTTGTTGAAGAAGCTCATCGACAAGGAATCGGAGTCATTCTCGATTGGGTTCCAGGACATTTCTGCCGCAACGATTATGCCTTAGCTTACTACGACGGGACACCAACTTATGAATATCAGGATCCAAATCGTGCCGTTAATAACCGCTGGGGAACACTAAATTTCGATTTAGGCAAAAGTCAGGTTCACAGCTTTTTAATATCAAATGCAATTTATTGGATGATGATGGCATTCGAGTAGATGCGGTGTCAAACATGATCTATCTTGACTACGACGATGGACCTTGGACGCCAAATGAAGACGGTAGTAACCACAATCAGCAAGGCGTTGAATTTTTACAAAAGATGAATCGAACCATTTTTGAACGGGATTCGAATATGCTGATGATTGCGGAAGAAAGTACGTCATGGGCAAACGTGACCCGACCAATTGAAGCAGGGGGTTTAGGCTTTAATTATAAATGGAACATGGGTTGGATGAACGATACCCTAGAGTTTTTTTCACTCGATCCGATTCTTCGAAAAGACAATTACAACTTTATAACCTTTTCATTCATGTATGCCTTTAATGAAAATTTCATTTTACCACTCTCACACGATGAAGTGGTTCATGGTAAGAAATCGATACTCGGTCGAATGCCGGGGGATCGCTACAATCAATTTGCTAACTTACGAAACTATCAAGCCTTTATGATGGCTCATCCTGGGAAAAAATTAAATTTCATGGGTAATGAAATTGGACAATTTCTAGAATGGAGATTTTACGAGGAATTAGAATGGGGAGTGTTGGAGAACGACTTTAACCCCGAGTATCAGCACTTTGTCAAAACGATGAATCACCTTTATCAAGAGCGTTATGCGTTGCATGAAATTGATGATGTACAAAGAGGTACTGAATTAATTGATGCAGATAATCAATTAGAGACCGTTTTTTTCTTTATTCGAAAAGCAGAAA
>CAZLGI010000243.1:0-2177 GCA_964558995.1 uncultured Carnobacteriaceae bacterium
AATATTTGAAACCACCACGTTTTTTAATAATTCAGGCATTTCAATTGTTTCTGGCTGAGAGTATATATTAAGTAGGTCTTTTTCAAGTTCTCTTACTTCTTGTCCACGACTTTTTTCTTTATCTAGTAACTCTTCCATTCTTTCATCGGAGTGTAGGTACCATTGGAAATATGGACTTAAACCTAACCTAGTATCTTTAAGAACCTGAAGAGAGAATGGGAAATAACATTCTCCTAGAGCTGCTTTTTCTGCCAACTCAGGCAGGACATCTTTTCCATCGATAAGCACTTCACCAGCTGTCGCAAAGTGATTCACTCCTTTCAATTCATCGATACAGTTTCTTCAGGAACATCAAATATTTCAGCAACAGACGAAACATATGCTATGGGAACATTACACTCCCCCCATAGCATTTGTTAACCCAATTCGGTGAAGATACGTAGTTAAAGGTCCAGCCGGGTTTGCAAAATTCATGATTCTTGCATCTGGTGCATACTCTTTAATTAAATCAGCAACTTCATCATATACTGGCACCGTTCTCAAAAACGCTCCCAATCCCGGAACTGAAACAGTTTCTACATGTGGAATACGATATTTATGTTCCAATTTTTCATCTTCAATTCTCATATGTCCTTTACCTACACGTGATTGAAGCAAAATAAAATCACTCTCTATAATTGCATCTTTATAAGATTCTGATGTTTCTATAGCGATATTCATTGAAGAATTTTCTATTTGTCTTTTAGCTAACGAAGCTAAAATCTCTAATCTTTCTGAGTCAATATCCATAAATACAATTTCCGAAACATCTAACCCTTTTTCTAAAATCAACTCTATTAATTCAGGTGTAAAAAAACCTCCTGCACCAATAATATCCATTTGAACATTCTAATACATACTTCTTCTCCTTTAAAATAATATATTTTAAATTAACGTGACTATTTTATAGCAGTTTGTTGATATTTCAGAAAACAATCTTTCCTAAGTTAAGTAGGATTTCGCATTAAAAACCAAAGCAGCTAAACTTTATTCTTTGAATAAATGCTCGCCATTTGAATCAATTACTTTACGGTACCAATCAAAACTTTTCTTTTTATGACGCTCTAACGATCCAGAACCATCTTCATAACGTTCTACAAAGATAAAACCCCAGCGTTTTTTCATAGTGCCTGTTGAACCACTGACGAAGTCCATAACTGCCCAATTCGTGTACCCCATTACTTCTACACCATCAGAAATCGCTTCGTTAATTTGTAATAAATAATCTTTAAGTCCGTTAATTCGATAATCATCATTTACCGTCAGGACACCATTTTCATCTTCTTCTAATTCTTCTAATTTTGAAACTCCATTTTCAACAATAAATTGCGGAAGCTGGTATCTATCCCAAACGATATTTAAAATCGTTCGTAAAGCAATCGGGTCAATAACCCAATTCCATTCATTTACCTCTAGTTCAGGGTTCGTTTTCTCCGTAATAACATTTACGTCACCCTCAGTTTTCTTAGTGTTATACTCAGAGACTCCACTCATATAATGACTGTACGCTACAAAGTCAACAGTATACTCTTTAAGAATTTTCTTCTCTTCTTCTGTTATATCTAATTCTATCCCTTTGTCTTGGTACTCTTTAATTTTCCATTGTGGATATTCTCCAAAAACATGTACATCATTAAAAAAGAGCATCTGACGAGTATCAAAATATTGTTGTAAACCATCCTCCGGTTTAGGTGTCATTGCATATATCGGACCAATAGTCGTAGTACAACTTACTTGTAAATCGGATTTTATTTCCTTAATGATTTTTATCGCTCTTGAATTCGCAACAAACATATTATGATGAATCTGAGCTATCACACCATCATCTATTGTTTTTGGATCTTGAGATACACCCGCTTGGAAAAATGGTTGTTGTCCTGATATATTAACCTCATTAAAAGTTATCCAATATTTCACCTTATCTTTGTAACGCTCTACAATTGTTTTTACATATTTTAAGTAATATTTTATTGTCCCTTTGTTTGCAAAACCATTATAAGTATCCGCTAAATATAAAGGCATTTCGCCAGTGTGCGTGATAGTAATGACAGGTTCAATTCCTTGCGAAATTAGCTCATCAAATAAGTTGTCATAGAACTGTAACCCCGCTTCATTCGGCTCTTCTTCAATTCCAGTTG
>CAZLGI010000244.1:0-2131 GCA_964558995.1 uncultured Carnobacteriaceae bacterium
TTCAGATGTTTTGTTTTCTTTCATTGTCGCTTCGATCGCGTTATTAAGTAAATTCCCGAGTATAATTGCTAAATCAACGTGCTCGATTTGTAATTCCTTTGGCGCAATGGCTGTCGCAAACAATTCAATCCCTTGGTGCTTGGCTGTCGTTAGTTTTGTATTGACGATGGCATCAATCATAGTATTGCCAGTTTGGATAATCGTATCCACTTGATTCAATTCATTCGTCAGCTGTTTCATGTAATCATCCAGTTCGGTGACAGCATTTTTTTGCATCAAGGTTTGCATCACTTGCATGTGGTTTCGATAATCGTGCCGAATTCCACGCATCTGATTATAAATCGTTTCGACTTCTACCGCATACTGATCCAATTCCTGCTCTTGAATTTTATAAAAGTCGATAATTTGTTTTTGTCTAATTGTCACGACTAGAAAAACAATTAAGAGTGCGAGTGGAATAGCAAGCCAAATCCAATCACTCATTATAAAACACCGCCTTTTTATGATAGGCTATGAACTTTTCTTGAACCTCTTTGCTTAATCGCCTGGACACCGGCACAATCGAACCATTCGACAATTCCACATCTGTTTTCAACAAACGATTCATATGCGTAAGGTTTACTAAATAACTCCGGTGCGTTTGAATAAAAGCGTCATTCAATTGTTCCGATAATTCTGTCAGTGACTTATTCACACTTAGAACGTGGTCACACAATTGAATTCGGCATTCACGCCTAATCACTTCAACGTAAAGAATATCGTCTAATAAGAGCTTAGTTAATTCGCCATTTACTTCTAAGGTCATTGATTCTTGTAAAAGCGGCTTCCGATCCAGATGGCGTTGCAACACTCTTTTGATTTTATCAACTTCAATTGGCTTCAATAAATAATCTAGCGCTTGGACTTCGTAACCTTGGACCGCATATTCGGCATAAGCAGTCGCGAAAATAATTGTTAGCTGTTTGTCTTTTTCACGTATTTTTCTTGCAACTTCTAGCCCATCGATGTCTTTCATTTCAATATCCAAAAAGACCATCGCTAAATTTTTATGGTCTCCCAATTTAAATAGAAATTCTTCTCCACTCGAGAAATAATGCAACTCAACGTTTACTGAAAGTTCTGCGGTAGCTTTATTTATCAAAGTTTTCATTGATTCAAGTTGGATGGCTTCGTCGTCTACGATGGCAATATTTATTTCAGGTGACATGCCCCTACCTCCGTTCTTTCCTCTTCATTATACGTATTCTTTTTAATCTTCTTGGATAAACTGAGTGATTGCATCCACAGTCATCATTTGTTGTTCTTGCGTTGTAATTGACGCTTCCCCATCACCTTTTTGAATGCCGTAGTTTCCAAACTGAGCGTGGTTTCCGCCTTCTATTGTTGTTTCGATTAGAGTTGATGGTAGCATTGGACGGTATTCGTCAACTTTTTCTGCATTGATGACTTGGTCTTCACTGCCGAAAATGGCTAGGACAGGAAGATTTCTGTTTGACAAATCTTCAGTGGAGTAAGCTGCTAGTAAAATCAAACCAGCTAATTTTTCATTTTTGCCAGCATACACAGCCGCCATAGATCCACCTAATGAATGCCCCATCAAATACCAATCTGATATTTCTTCGTGGTCGGCTATGATTCCGTCCGCTCCATTAATATCAAAAACCGCCAAACCTAATGGCATATTAACTAAAAATACAGCAAAGCCCTCTCCCGCTAGACTCTGCATCAAGGGTGCATAAGCTTCCTCTTCAACTTTTCCACCTGGATAAAAAATAATCCCTGCTTCAGTCTGCGCATTTTCTACTGGATAAAAGTGAACAGGATCTTCCCCCTCGACCTGTACATTTTCAGTTGTTTCCAGCGCTAACATTGCCTCATCCGTTGCGTCGTAATCATCATTCACATAAAATATTACGATTCCTGTCAAAATAAATATTATAGCTGCGATTATATAAAGAATGTTTTTCTTCTTACTCTTCATTTCATTCCCACCCTCATTTTTGCCTGACTAGGTTATATGTTACAGTTTACCACGTGAAGGATGAAATGTTCCCCTTTGAATTTTCATTTCGATATTTTGTCTAAAGTCGGAAGTGATCACCGCTAAAAGTACCATTCACTTCTCACTTTT
>CAZLGI010000245.1:0-2123 GCA_964558995.1 uncultured Carnobacteriaceae bacterium
ATTGCTGCTTCACGTCCAGATCCAGGTCCTTTTACTGATACTTCTACTGTTTTTATACCATTTTCCATAGAAACTTTTGCTGCTGCTTCTGCTGCCATTAGTGCTGCGAAAGGAGTAGATTTACGAGAACCTCTAAATCCTAATGCGCCAGCTGATGACCATGAAATGGCGTTACCATGAACGTCAGTGATCATAACAATTGTATTGTTAAATGTAGAACGGATGTGTGCTACACCTGACTCAATATTTTTTCTTACACGACGTTTACGTGATACTTTTTTAGCCATGAAGTGTTAACCTCCTTCATTCTTTAATTTGAATTATTATTTCTTACCTGCGACTGACTTTGCAGGACCCTTACGAGTACGTGCATTGTTTTTTGTGTTTTGTCCACGAACTGGCAATCCACGACGATGACGAATGCCACGGTATGATCCAATTTCGATCAAACGTTTAACATCTAGGTTACGCTCACGACGTAAGTCACCTTCGATTTTAAGTTTGTCAACTTCAGCACGGATACGATCTAACTCATCGTTAGTCAAATCACGTACACGAGTTTGTTCTGATACATTAGCATCAACAAGAACCTTTTTAGCAGTAGTGTTACCAATACCGAAAATGTAAGTTAATGAAATAACGATGCGTTTGTCACGTGGAATATCTACTCCAGCGATACGAGCCATATATAGGCACCTCCTTATTATTATCCTTGACGTTGTTTATGTTTTGGATTTTCACAAATCACCATAACACGACCATTTCTGCGGATTACTTTACATTTCTCACAGATTGGTTTAACTGATGCTCTAACTTTCATTAGTATTCCTCCTTTGAAATGATGGAGTGTATTTATTTGAAACGGTATGTGATACGTCCACGTGTTAAGTCATACGGGGATAATTCCACCGTTACCTTATCTCCTGGTAAAATACGAATATAGTTCATTCTTATTTTTCCAGAAACGTGTGCAAGTACTACGTGACCATTTTCAAGTTCTACATTAAACATTGCGTTTGGTAATGTCTCATTGACGATACCTTCAATTTCAATGACATCATCTTTCGCCATCTTTAATCCTCCTCACATTGTGTTGAACTGATTGACTGACTTTTATCTACGTATAATTTTACACTAACTGTGATATTATATCATAGTATTATCCATTTGAAAAGAAGAAAGATTCTTCTAAATTCAATCTCGCCTAACCAATTATGTTTTGGATCTCGCTAAAGACATTTTCAATTCCAATTTCACCATCTACAGTATGAAGTAAATTCTTCTCATTGTAGAATTCTAAAATTGGTTTTGATTGCTCTTGATTTATACGGATACGATTTTCAACAGTTGCTGGTTTATCGTCATCTCTTTGATACAAATCAGTGCTACCACATTTATCACATACGCCATCCACTTTAGGTGGGTGGTTTAATTTATGATACGTTGCACCACAGTTGCGACAAATTAAACGGCCAGACAAGCGTTGTTTCAAAATTTCTGGACTAACTTCGACATTGATAACAGCATCAATTTGACGATCCAACTCGTTCATAATAGTTTCCAAAGCTAGTGTTTGGTCCATTGTACGAGGAAAGCCGTCTAATAGAAAACCGTTCTTCGTGTCAGCTTCTTGTAAACGCTCCTTCACAATTCCGTTAGTAACTTCATCAGGAACTAATTCTCCTTTGTCCATAAAAGCTTTCGCTTCCATACCCAAAGTTGTTTCGTTCTTGATTGCGTCACGGAACATATCTCCAGTAGAGATGTGAGGGATGTTGTACGCCTCAATAATACGTTCTGCTTGTGTGCCTTTTCCAGCACCAGGAAGTCCTGTAATAATCAGGTTCTTTCTCATTTCCATTGCCTCCTCATTATTCAAGCGTAAGTGTGGGGGGCAAGCCCCTCTCACAGCTTACTTTTGGATAAATCCTTGATAATTGCGTTTTACCATACGACCTTCAACTTGCTTAGCAGTATCGAGTGCAGTTCCTACGACAATTAAAAGACTGGTTCCTCCAAGTGCTAAAGAGTCTGGCAAATTCCATAAAGCAGAAGCAATAATTGGTAAGAAAGCAATCAATCCAAGGAATGCTGCACCTACAGTACTTAGTCTCATTAAGAGA
>CAZLGI010000246.1:0-2111 GCA_964558995.1 uncultured Carnobacteriaceae bacterium
AAGACATCCGAGATAGGCGAAACGATTATCAAAATTGCAAAAGAAAATCATTTATCAGCTAAAGCTCAAAATGCACTTGTTGATAGTATCGCATCAGAAGAAATGTTTTGTGTTGAGTGGCTCGATAGACTAAACTCAATGTGTGTGCACCAACTAGACTTTTTACGCTCAATCATTAGCAAGGAAAAGGAAGAAATGAGAATTAACGCTCAATTTAGTTATGGCAATCAAAGGCAATAAAAAACATACAAAGAAGAGAAAGCAGACAATCAATGCGAAGTTAACACCTAAGCAAGAAAAGTTTGCAAATCTATATGTTGAACTTGGTAATGCAAGTGAAGCGTATAGAGGTTCTTATGTATGTGCCAGAATGAAGCCTGAAACAATTCACGTGAGAGCATCTAAGTTGCTAAAAGAGTATAAGGTTAGTACAAGGGTAGCCGAACTTCAAGAAGAAGCTCAAAAGCGTTCCGATATCACAAAAGATGAAGCAATAAAAGAGCTTGCTAATATCGTTCGAGTTAATCCCCTTGATTACGTTAAAGTCGAGCAATCCGATACAATAACCTTTGATGATGATGGCGAAATGTCAACAACTGAAGGGCAAAAAATCATAGTTAAAGACTTGTCGCAGTTAACAGCCGAACAGCAAAGATGCATCAAGTCAATATCGCCAGTTAGAGGTGGAATAAAAATAGAGTTTGAAGGCAAAATACAAGCCATTGATAGGCTAAGCAAGATGTTAGGATGGGATGAGCCTTCTAAGCGTGAGTTAACAGGCAAAGATGGTAAAGACCTTATTCCTGACACAGACCTGAGCAAGCTATCAACTGACGAATTAAAGAAGTATCACGAACTATTAAGCAAAGCAACAAATAAAGCAGAATGACAACTTTCTCTCAACTACTGCAAAGTAAGATAGAGCTTTTCAAGCGTGGCATATTTGACCCAATCGTTCAAGTAGGCGACAAAAGGCATGAGAAGCAGGAGCAAGCCTTGTCTATACTTACCGACAATACAACTGTTGAATTTCTCTATGGAGGTGCAGCAGGTGGTGCAAAGAGTTGGACAGGTTGTGCGTGGCTCACAATGATGTGTTTAGCTTACCCTGAAACGCATTGGTTCGTTGGAAGGGAGTCACTAAAAAGACTAAGAGAATCAACACACTTGACATTTGCAAAGGTTTTTAAGTCATTGGGTGTAATACAGGACAGAGATGTAAAGTATAACGGACAAGACCACTTCTTGCAATTCTCAAATGGTAGTCGCATTCACTATTTAGATTTGCGATATCTACCTTCAGATGCACTATACGAACGTTATGGTTCAGTTGAATATACAGGTGGATGGATTGAAGAAGGTGGAGAGATTAACTTCGGTGCATACGACACTCTCAAAACAAGGATAGGGCGACACCAGAATGACAGATACGGACTAATCAGAAAGATATTTGTAACGTGCAATCCAAAGAAGAATTGGATGTACAACATCTTTTACAAGCCATACATTAATGGCACTCTTCAAAAGTCGATGAAATACCTTGCTGCATTCGTGCAAGATAACCCATTTATTGAAGATGGATATATCGAAGCACTTGAATCAACCAACGATAAGGTAAAAAAAGAAAGGCTTTTAAAAGGAAATTGGGATTATGACGACAGTCCTGATGCAATGTGCGATTTTGATGCTATCAGTGCAATATTTAAGAACGATTTAGCGCAAGACGATGGCTTTCATTACCTGACTGCTGATATTGCTCGCTTTGGCAGTGATAAGGCTCTCATAGCAGCATGGAGAGGTTGGCGACTGATTGAGTACCTTTCATTTGATGTAAGCAGCACAACTCTTATTCAGAGATCTATAACTCATTTAAGGCGAAAATATAAGATACCAAAACGTCAATCTATTGCTGACGAAGATGGTGTCGGTGGTGGTGTAGTTGATAATTGTGGGATAATAGGCTTTACAAACAACGCTCGGCCATTCAAAGAAGAGAACTATCAGAATTTACAAAGTCAATGTGCCTACAAGCTCGCTGAGAAGATAAACGATGGCGACATGAGTATTGATTGCGACCTATCTGAAGAAGATATCGAAACGATAACAACTGA
>CAZLGI010000247.1:0-2100 GCA_964558995.1 uncultured Carnobacteriaceae bacterium
CACAACGCTATAAATGCACCGTTCAGTATGATGGCACCAATTATGTGGGCTATCAAATCCAGAAAAATGGCATGAGCGTGCAAGAACAAATTCAAAAAGCATTAAAAACCATTTTCAAAGGACAGCAAATCGCGATTGAAGCATCAGGTCGAACTGACTCAGGCGTCCATGCTTACGGACAAGTCATTCATTTCAACTGTCCACATTCGATTGAGCCGAGCAGTTTACAAAAAGCTCTGAACAGTTTGCTGCCAGCAGATATTTCCTTTCGACAAATCGAGCGTGTCAGTGATCAGTTTCACGCACGCTACTTGGCAACAGGGAAGAAGTATCAATATCGAATCGATTTGAACAAATTCCCTGATCCATTCAAACGCCTTTATACGCTGCACCATCCTTACCGAATGAACTTGGACCACTTAGGCCAGGCACTTAACAAACTGGTCGGAGAACACGATTTTACGAGCTTCTGTTCAACCAAATCGGACAAAGAGAATAAAGTGCGAACGGTGTATGAAGCGTCCTACGAACTGGATGAAACCAAAAATGAATTGATTTTCACTTTCGTTGGGAATGGCTTTTTGTATAACATGATTCGGATTTTTATCGGAACTTGTTTACAAATTGCCGATGGGTTGAAAAAGCCAGAAGAAATCGATCGTCTCTTAACTGTAAAAGACCGAAACGAAGCAGGGCCAACCGCTTCAGGCACAGGCTTGTACTTAGTCGAGGTTTATTATGATGAGACATTTTTAGACAATCTAAAAGAGAAGGGAGACTGCTGAGAAGTGGTCTTTTTTCTACAAAAAGGTGGAAAAAAAGGATGAAAAAAGCAATTGCGGAACTAATCGGAAGCTTTGCCTTAGTTTTAGTCGGGACAGGATCGGTCGTATTTAGTGGCGGGCCAGAAGAGGGCTTATTAACCATCGCCCTTGGATTTGGTTTCAATGGCTTATAGCGTTGGAACAATCTCTGGAGCCCACCTAAATCCAGCCGTATCCGTCGCTATGTTTGCGAATAAGCGTCTGTCTGGAAAAGAACTACTCACCTATATTCCTGCTCAACTAGTTGGGGCAGGGTTAGCTTCCTTGATCTTGCGATTTTTCTTGAGTGCATCAGGAATGAGTACGGAAAATATTGGAGCGACTACTCTTGCGCCTGGCCTTAGTGTCATAGGAGGTTTCGTTATAGAACTATTACTAACCTTTTTATTTGTTCTCGTTATCATGACGGTGACGGGGAAAAATGGAAATCCACAACTAGCTGGTTTAGTCATTGGTCTAACTTTGAGTGCGCTAATTATTTTAGGAGCAAAAACATCAGGTGCGTCCTTAAATCCAGCGCGTAGTTTTGGTCCAGCCATTTTCCACGGCGGAGAGGCGATGACGCAGCTGTGGCTATATACGACAGCACCTATTGTTGGCGGTCTTCTGGCAGCTTTTGTCGCCAAATTTGGACTCGATTCCGAGCTAGGCGCTCCGGGTCCAGAACGAGAAACATTGACGAAAGAAAAATAAGAAATCTTCAGCAAAAGGACAACAACTAGAAAGAAAAACTAAATCTTAATTATTTGAATTTATTTGTTGACTTATTTGCATATGTATCGTAATATATTAGACGGTATTGTTTGCCCCACTAATGAGCCCCGGAACTCAAGATGGATCAAACATTCAGATAAGAATATGGAGGAAACAAACGTGCGTACAACATACATGGCTAAAGCTAACGAAATCGATCGTAAATGGTACGTAATCGACGCAACAGATATTCCATTAGGACGTATCTCAACGGTTACAGCATCAATCCTACGTGGTAAAAACAAGCCAACCTATACTCCACATGTGGATACAGGTGACTTCGTAATTATTATTAACGCTGATAAAGTAAAACTAACAGGTAAAAAAGCAACTGACAAAATCTATTCTCGCCACTCAGGTTACATTGGTGGACTAAAACAAGTTTCTGCTGGTGAATTACGTGAGAAAAACTCTCGTCGTTTATTAGAGTATTCCATTAAAGGTATGCTTCCAAAGAACGCTTTAGGCTCACAATTATTCAGAAAATTGCATGTATACGGTGAAGAGACTCACCCACACCATG
>CAZLGI010000248.1:0-2060 GCA_964558995.1 uncultured Carnobacteriaceae bacterium
AATTTAGAAAGGAGTAGTGATCTCTATGGCTGAAAATTATGTCGTATCTTAAAGGAGTAATGCTGTGGTACCGACATCGTTGTCGCTACCAAAAATCGTCATTTTGGTATTTTGGACGGTAACTATAAAGACAAATTCATGGTTCGTCACCCATGGAAAACAACGTAAATTTGAAAAGGAGCATTAAAATGAATAAAGAAAGTTTAATCGAGTTAGGTGTTGCTGAAGATGTTGTTGAAAAGGTGCTCCAAGCACATAAAACAACTATCGATGGGAACTATGTTACCAAGTCGCGATTCAATGAAGTTAATGATGAATTAAATATCAAAAAGACTGAAGTTAAAGACCGCGATTCGCAGTTGGAAGAACTAAGGAAAGTAGACCCTAAAGAATTACAAACTCAGATTGATACGTTACAAACTGATAATAAAAAGAAAGAAGAGGATTATCAGAAAGAATTGAAACGTCTGAAAGTTAAACATGCTGCAGAACGTCAAGTGACAGAATTAAAAGCACTCGATCTAACGTCGGTATTAGCTCATGTTGATTTAGCAGAAGCTGATTTGAATGACGATGGTACGGTTCAGGGGTTGAAAGAGAAATTGGCGACGCTGAAAGAAGAAAAGGCATTCTTATTCAAAGCTGATGAACCTATCGAACCAGAATCAAAAAAACCTGGATTCAAAGGTGCTGAGCCTGGTCAACCAAAAGACAAAACACCCGGTGGAAAACCTGACCCAAGCAAAATGACGTTTGAACAATATACAGAATGGTACGAATCACAAAATAAATAAATTATAGAAAAGGATGAATTAGCAAATGGCAAAATTTGATGCAAAAACATTTAACCCGGAAGCATTTGGTCAATATGTAGACTTAATCCCAAAAACAAAAAGAAATGAATTAGTTAAATCACGTGCCTTACGTAGTAACGAGCAAATCCGTAACGCGTTCCAAGGGCAAACAGGTGTAGTTCACGCGACGATACCAATGTATGGACGTTTAGATGGCGACCCACTTAACTATGACGGTGTAACGGATATTACCGCTACATCAACAACTACATTTGACCGTTCAGTTGTCGTTACTGGTCGTGCAAAAGCATGGGTAGAGCGTGACTTTTCGGAAGATATTACTGGTGGCGCAGACTTTATGGGTAACGTAGCACGTCAAGTTTCAGACTACTGGGACGAAATTGACCAGGACACATTGTTAGCAGTATTAAAAGGTGTATTCTTGATGACAGGGAACACTGGTAACACTGAATTTGTCGAAAAACACACGTTTGATGTAGACGAACCTGCAGGTGCCACTACTTTAAATAACGCGATTCAAAAAGCTTCAGGAGATAACAAGAATATTTTTAATATGGTTATCATGCATTCGCAAGTAGCGACTACTTTAGAAAACTTGAAAGTTTTAGAGTACCTAAAGTACACAGACGAAAATGGCATCGAACGTCAATTACAAATCGCCACATGGAACGGACGCTCAGTTCTAATCGATGACTCAATGCCTGTTGAAGAAGTAGAAGTCAATGTCGGCACAGAAGAAGAACCGGTGATGGAAACTCAAACGAAATACGTTTCTTACATTTTAGGTGAAGGTGCATTTGATTTCGAAGATATCGGTGCAGAAGTACCATTTGAAATGGATCGTGACCCTAAAGTAAACGGCGGTCAAGATACGCTGTACTCACGCCAACGTAAAGTGTTCGCTCCTTACGGAATTTCATTTACTAAAAAGCAAATGGAAACTAACTCACCTACAAAAGACGAATTATCAAACGGAACAAACTGGGAACTTGTCCACAATGGCGGCGCAGGTGGTTCGCGTAAGTACATTGACCACAAGGCAATCCCAATTGTACGCATGAAGACACTAGCTTAAAATTGAAAGGGTGACGGTTAATGTCGCTAGACGAACACAACAAAGAATTAATCGATAATGTAAAAGAAATCGTCAATGGCGGGGAAGTAGTCGATAAGATTATTTTATTAACCGTCACGCGATTGGAAAGTTGGGGCGTTAAAGAACTGGAAGTGTTCGAGTTATCTTAT
>CAZLGI010000249.1:0-2059 GCA_964558995.1 uncultured Carnobacteriaceae bacterium
ATTCCTTGTTCTGGTGGAATATAATTTGGATCCATCATTCCCATTGCATTTGCTGCGTTGGAACTCATTGTGATTTGTCTTAAGAGCACTTGGATTGGCCATTTTGTACTGTCATTGATATACAACAAACCACTCATAAAGTCATTCCAGATTCCAACTGCATAGAACAGTGTAAATGTCGCTAAAACTGGTTTAGAGAGAGGTAGGAAAATTCTCCAGAAAACTCCCACGTCTGTACAGCCATCCATTTTAGCTGACTCTTCAAGTTCAACTGGTAATTCTTGGAAGTAGTTTTTAATAATCATCATATTAAACGGATTGATTGCACCTGGTAAAATCAATGCCCAATATGAATCAAGCAAGCCTAACTCTTTTATAACTAAGTAGGTAGGAATCATTCCTCCTGAGAATAACATCGCGAAAATAACTAAGTTTAACAATATATTTCTACCTGGCATTTTTCTACGTGATAAGGGATAAGCAAATGTCACTGTCATAACAAGCTGTACAAAGGTTCCGACGATCGTGACACCAATTGTAACCATTAAACTTCTGACGAAAGTGTTGGTACTAAAAATGTAGCGATATGATTCTAAACTAAAGGTTTCAGGCCATAAGAAGAATGGCCGCATAGCGATTTCAGCTTCAGTTGCAAACGAAGCGGCTAGTACATAAATGAAAGGAAGTAGCATGATGATGCCTAAGAATCCAACAATAACTAAGTTAAAAACATCAAAGACTCTTCCCGCTGGCGTATTAAATCTATCTTTCATCTTATCCCTCCTAATAAAGACCTGACTGACCAAAGTATTTCGCAAGTTTATTTGTTGAGAAGACAAGGACGACACCAACTACTGACTTGAACATACCGACTGCGGTACTATAGCTGTAAGCTCCCTGCGTAATTCCTAACATATAGACATAAGTATCAAATACATCTGCAACATTACGGTTCAATGCATTAGTCATCAAATATATTTGGTCAAAACCTGTATTTAAGATACTTCCGACTTTCATAATTAACATGATGATAATCGTACTTCTAATTGCTGGTAGCGTGACGTGCCACAAGCGTCTGAAACGACCTGCACCATCCATGATGGCTGCTTCATATTGTTCTTGGTCAACGTTCGATAAAGCTGCTAAGTAAATAATAGTCCCCCAACCAGTTTCTTTCCAAATCGCTTGAACGATAATAATTGGTCGGAACCAATTAGGATCGGTTAAAAAATTAATTTCACGACCAGTTAAGTTGTAGACAAACGTTGTAATTGCTCCACCATCAATATTTAATAAAATATAAAAAATACTAACGACAATCGTCCATGATAAAAAGTGCGGAATATATACGAGCGTTTGTACAAATCGTTTGTAAAGTGCTTGGCGGATCTCATTTAGTAACAAAGCTAAAATAATTGGTGCTGGAAAAGCAATCGTAACATTTAAGAAAGCTAACATTAAGGTGTTTCTCATTAACCTTAAGAAATCTGGGTTCATAAAGAAATTTCGAAAGTTTTCCAAACCAAGCCATTGACTTCCGGATATCCCAGAATAAGGAACATAATCTTGGAAAGCGATAATGAGTCCAAACATTGGCCCATATTTGAAAATAAGAAAGTAAAGTAAGCCAGGCGCTGCCATTAGATAGAGCCATTTATATTCCTGGATATGTTTAGCAGTTCTTTTTCCCCAAGATTCTTTTGCTCTAGGTTTCACTTTGACTGTTTCTACCGTATTCAACATCCCATCTCCTCCTTTTAGTATGTCATAACATGAACTGCTTAGACTCAAACTTTTTACAAAGCTAAAGCTTGAGTCTAAACGGTCTATCATGTTAAAGAATTAATCGTGATTATTGAGCTGCTTTGTAAAGTTCATTGATTTCAGCTTCAACATCGTTGCCGCCACTGTTTGACCATAATTCAACAGCGTCTGCCCAACCTTTTTCATCAATTTGTCCAGCGATATATTGAACACGAGCATCAGCGATAATGTTGTCTAGCTGTGCGCCTTTTTCACTGTACGTTTTACTGATGAATGGAGCTGCTGGGTTAAAGAC
>CAZLGI010000250.1:0-2023 GCA_964558995.1 uncultured Carnobacteriaceae bacterium
AATCAGTGGGATGCAATGGTAAATTATAGTTGTGAGGTAACAAGAATAATACAGTTTCGTCAAGCTGTACAAAAGTTTATCACTACAAGAATATTTATTTAGAGAAGAGAGGAATGTGTTAGCATGGCTACAAAGAAAACAAAAATTGATATTGACGCATTGCTGAGCCCAACGAATACAGATTTTCGTATGGTTCAAATCATGGATGAGAAGGGTAAAATCGTAAATCCTGATTTAATGCCAGATGTAACAGATGAAGAACTTGTTCAATTTATGACAGATATGGTTTGGTCACGTATTTTACATGAACGTTCAACAGCTCTAAACCGCCAAGGACGCCTAGGATTCTACGCACCAACTGCTGGACAAGAAGCAAGTCAATTAGGAAGTATCGCTGCAATTGAAAAAGAAGACGTTCTTCTTCCAGGTTACCGTGATGTTCCACAATTGATTAAACATGGTCTACCATTAACACAAGCATTCCTATGGTCAAGAGGACATGCAGACGGAAACCTTTACCCAGAAGATCTTAAAGCATTGCCACCACAAATCATCATTGGAGCACAATACGTCCAAAACGCTGGTGTTGCACTAGGACTGAAAAAACGCGGCGCTAAAAACGTTGCAATCACTTATACAGGTGATGGTGGAACTTCGCAAGGTGACTTCTATGAAGGAATCAACTTTGCTGGAGCTTACAAAGCACCTGCAATTTTTGTTATTCAAAACAATGGCTGGGCTATCTCAACACCTCGTCACATGCAAACTGCTGCAGTTACACTAGCTCAAAAAGCTGTTGCTGCTGGAATCCCAGGAATCCAAGTAGATGGCATGGACTTCCTAGCTGTTTATGCAGTAACTAAAAAAGCACGTGAATACGCAATTGCAGGAAACGGACCAGTTCTAATTGAAACAATTACGAACCGTTTTGGACCTCATACACTTTCAGGTGATGACCCAACACGTTACCGTGACCAAGCTGACCTTGAAGGCTGGCAAGCAAAAGATCCATTAATCCGTATGCGTAACTACTTAACTGAAAAAGGATTATGGTCTGAAGAAAAAGAAAATGAAGTAATTGAAGCTACAAAAGAAGAAGTCAAAAATGCAGTTAAAGAAGCAGACCAAGCACCAAAACAAAAAGTGTCTAACTTCTTGAAACACATGTTTGAAGATGAATCATATGTAGTTAAAGAGCAAATTGAAGTATTTGAAGCAAAGGAGAATAACTAATCATGGCACAAAAAACAATGATTGAAGCTATTAATGATGCGTTAGCTCATGAACTTGAAAATGATCCAAATGTCCTGATGTTCGGTGAAGACGTTGGTAAAAACGGAGGGGTATTCCGTGCTACACAAGGACTTCAAGAGCGTTTCGGTGAAGACCGTGTATTCGATACACCTCTAGCAGAATCAGGAATCGGTGGATTAGCGTTTGGTCTAGCACTAGAAGGCTTCCGCCCAGTTCCAGAAATCCAATTCTTTGGTTTCGTATTTGAAGTTATGGACTCTATCGTTGGACAAATGGCACGTACTCGCTACCGTATGGGTGGCACACGTAACATGCCAGTTGTAATTCGTTCTCCATTTGGTGGAGGCGTACATACGCCTGAGTTACACTCTGATAACTTAGAGGGATTGATGGCTCAATCTCCAGGTATCAAAGTGGTTATTCCTTCAAACCCATATGATGCAAAAGGTCTATTGATCTCTGCAATCCGTGACAACGATCCAGTTATTTACTTAGAACATATGAAACTATATCGTTCGTTCCGTGAAGATGTTCCAGATGAGGCATACACAGTTCCTCTAGGTAAAGCTGCAATTACTCGTGAAGGTACAGATGTTTCCATTATTACTTATGGAGCAATGGTACGTGAAGCGAAAAAAGCTGCTGATAACTTAGAAAAAGAAGGAATTTCAGTAGAAATCGTTGACTTACGTACTGTATCACCATTAGACATCGAAACAATTATTGCTTCTGTTGAGAAAACAGGTCGCGTTGTAGTTGTTCAAGAAGC
>CAZLGI010000251.1:0-2019 GCA_964558995.1 uncultured Carnobacteriaceae bacterium
CAATCCATCGAGCTCGAAAATGTTCCCGTGAAGGTAGATGGTAGTTTTGATGGGTTTCATTTAGTTGAAGAAGATTTTGAAATTACAATCACTGGCTTTGAGGTGATTCAAGCTGACGACGGCACAGACCGTATTATTTTCAATTTCGATGTCACACTGACAAACAATGCAGCGGAAACAACTTATAATCCAGTCAATACTTGGATAAAATCCTTTAGAATTTATCAAGGCGATAGAGAAAATGAGTTGCCATTCAAAGCTTTAGGTGATGCAAAAGAGCAGGGGATTCAGCTAGAGACTTTAGAAGTTGGGCAAACAGTAAGTAGTCACATGGCTTATGAGTTAACCGATTTAGAAATGCCTGTTACATTAGGTACGGAAAACTTTGGGCATCACGAAATTAGTATTCTTGAAGAAGACGAAAAAGAATAACAAATAAAAGAATCGCTCCCATAGCAATCTAAGGGAACGATTCTTTTGCGTTCAAATTTACATATATTTCAAGATTAATCCTTGAGCGAATAGTGCCACGAACACAACGGAAATATCAATAACCACTCCCGCCACCATTGGCTTAATCCCAACGCCTGTGACTTCTTTTAGACTTGTCTTCAAACCAATTGATGCTAAAGCCATAGCTAAGAAGAATTTAGAGAGCCAAGCGATTTGCGTGACCATTAGATCCGGAATGAAACCGGTACTTCTGACCGCCACCATCACGAGGAACCCGAGAATAAACCAAGGGAAAATTTTCGAGACATTCACTTTTGCGCGGTTGTCTAAATTTGCTTCTTTTTTCGCATGTATCCATGAGAAAATCAGAACGATCGGGACAATAAATAGCGTGCGTGTCAGTTTAACAATGGTCGCCAACACTCCAGCGGCATCGGAAAATGCGTAACCTGCCGCAACCACAGACGATGTATCGTTAACAGCGGTCCCAACCCACAAGCCGTAGCCCGTATCGCTCATGCCTAGCAATTGACCGATGATTGGAAAAGCAATAACAGTCAACATATCAAAAATAAATGTAGCGGAAATCGCATAAGCAATGTCACGACTTTTTGCATTAATCGTTGGTCCAACCGTTGCAACTGCTGTCCCACCACAAATCGCGGTACTTACGGAAAGCAAACTTGCAAGCTTCCAATTAATCTTAAAGACTTTTTGACAAAGGTAGCCAACGCCAAATGCTGTCACAAGAGTGAAAACTAACAGCACCAGCGCGTATTTTCCTGCCTGGACTACTTGAGTAAAACTTAAAGATATTCCCGCAAGAATAATTCCTAAACGCAAGACGTTCTTTGCCGTCCAATCAATACCAGGGTTAAAACCCTCGGAATTTGAAATCAGTGGATTCAAAATCATTCCAAGAAGTAAAGCAATGAGAGCTGAACCTAGTAAATCAATAGGCAGCAATTCGTTAATGATATAAGCACTAGCCGCAATAATAGCAGATAAAATGATACCAGAAAACTGTGTTCGTTTCTGACCCAATATAAGTTCATCCCTTTCTATTTGAAGCAATGATGATTTTATCTATATTACCATGTTTTACAGATAAAAGAGAATGAATTTTAGATTAAAAAAGTCACGTTTGATTTTTTTTATGGGGCTTTTGACCAAAAGAAAAAGAAGGAATAGAGGGTTTATATTTGTGCTGCTCTATTTTATATCTTAAAATAAAGGTGGTAGACGAAGGAGGATTTTAAATATGATAAAACGCTATGTCGCAGAAATCAAACCAGTGAATGCAGATGTGATCAACAGTTCCGTTACTGGAACCGCCGAACTCATTGAAGAAGGGGATACGTTGAAAATTAGTATCCAAGCCACTGGAACGCCACCTAACATGATGCACTGGAGTCATTTCCATGGGTTTACAGATGGGAAAAAAGGGCGTGTCCCAACAATGGCGGACGATACGAACGGTGATGGTATTATCGATTTACCTGAACTTTATGCAGTCGCCGGTCAAACGATGGTGCCTTTTGACGATGCTCCACACGACATGCACAT
>CAZLGI010000252.1:0-2003 GCA_964558995.1 uncultured Carnobacteriaceae bacterium
GTTTTACTTATTAAAATACACAAAAAACCTCTTAGTTCGCGTTAACTAAGAGGTTTGTTTTTTGTACTAAATTATTTAATTGACTTAAAAGGCAATTGTAAGTGTTAGACATATCGTTCGTTGCTTCTATATAAAGATAGCGTGGAATTTTTATATAACTCATTCCTTCTGTAAGAGACTTCTATAAACAACGAAAGATTTTTTTCATTTTACTGCACCTCTTTCTTACTATCATTGTAAGCGTTTTTAACGCGTTGTACATTAGCCTTAAGGAATAAAGTTTTCTGGTTTTTTTACAGGATTAGGATAAAAAAGGAGAGGTTTTTTTGCAAAGTCTGGCGTAACGAGAGATTATTCTCGTTGCGTATCAGACATGATGCGTTGTTTTTATTTTGGTACTAAAACGGTTAAGTGGTTCGGCAACACTTGAATCTGAAGTGGTAGCTGATCGCCTTCATCTCCATCAACGTTAGCGACTAGCTGCTCATCATCTTCAACCAAAATCTCACCTTTTTCAAAAGGGCGATAAAGAATGTCTGGATCGTTGGTGACACCACCACTTAGTAGCTTTGGAAGTAGCCTTACCTTTCCAAGCATTTCTTTGCCTTTCATGACGATGAGGTGTAATTTTCCATCATCTGGCGCAGCACCTTCAATCAGTTTCTCAAAGCCACCAACCGAATTGGTTAAGGCTACAAGTAGAAGGACTGACTCAACTTCGATTTTTTCATCATCGATGGTTAAAGCAAACTGATAACTTTTTCGCTTTGTCAGTGCCTTTGCTCCCTCTAAAATATAGGCGAGTGAGCCCAATCGTGTTTTTTGTTCAGGTGAAACGAGTTGCACAGCTGTAGGAATTGCTCCTACCGCGACCACATCGATGAAATAGTTGTCATTCACTTTACCAACATCTAATTTCATTGGCTTTAAGTCCTTCAGTTGATTAACTGCTTCTTCAGGATCCAATGAAATACCTAGCGATCTGGCTAAATCATTGACTGTACCAAAGGGGATAAAGCTAAAGTCTGGACGGAAGGCTTGTTCCGCCAAGCCACTTACCGCTTCATTAACTGTGCCATCTCCTCCCATTGCAAAAACGGCAGTTACATGTGATTCTGCTGCTTCTCGTGCAAAACGAGTCGCGTCTCCCTCTCCTTCTGTAACTAACACTTCTACTTCTTCATAAGTTTGTTCTAGTTGTTCCTTCACTCGATTTGCATATGTTTCTGCTGCTTCGTTTCCTGATGAAGGATTAACGATTAATACTGCTTTACTCATAAGGTCACCTCTAATAGTTTTGTTTATTCTTATCAATATTTTAACAAAACTCCATGAGGCTTACTAATTTAATGGTATCGATTTAGTCGCTCACCCCTTCTTGTTTGGCCACCCTTAAGTACATATCGCGGAAGTATGGGGCTTGCTTCGCTACCAACTCAAACGCATCTTTATTATCACGTTGAATTCTTGCAGCAGCTTCACGTGCCCGTTTCGTTATGTCACCTTCATTCACTAACAAGGATTTTCCTTGATGAACGACTTTCTGACCAGCGACAAAAACGGATTCGATGGAAGAACCTGTTTCATAATAAACAAGTTGACGAATGATGTTAGTGATTGGCTCCCAATAAGTGTTTCGCGTATCCAGAATTAAGAAGTCAGCTTGCTTGCCAATTTCTAAACTACCTATTTCCTTTTCTTGCAACATCGCCCTGCTTCCTCCTCGAAGGGAAAGTTCCAAGGCTTCTTCTGCTGTTAGCCAATCTTCGTAATCGATTTCATTTACCCGGTGCAAAACGGTAGTCAAACGAACTTTCTCAAACATATTGACGTTTCCGCAATTTCCGCCATCGGTTCCGATTGCAACCTTCATACCGTCTTTCAAATAGGTAAAGACATTCGCAATACCACTACCTAAAATCAAGTTAGAGTAAGCACAGTGAATCATATTTGCGCCTCGATCAATGACCATTTGAGCTTCCTTATCTGATGCCCAAACAAAG
>CAZLGI010000253.1:0-2001 GCA_964558995.1 uncultured Carnobacteriaceae bacterium
GCCATACAAGTGGTAATTGCTCCCATCGACAGGCCGGTCACAAAGATGCGACTATTCAAGGCTAAATTCTCTGTCACATAATGATCAACTAAAAATGGCAACTCTTCTAAACTTTGCCAAACGATGGACCAAAATTCAGTTTCTTTTTTCCCATTATAAGGTTCGTTCTTCCTCTCCCCATGCAAAAAAGCATCTGGAATAACGACACGCATCCCCTGCTTAGCTAATTCATAACCAGGTTCTAAGCCCTTCTCTTTTTGATTGGTAATGCCATGGAAAAAGACGGCTAAAGGCAAGCGTTCATTTCGTTTGTCTTGAGCAACTAATTCTAACACAGGTATGTTGTGTATCAATTTTCGTTCAACTGTTATTATTGACATAAGTTGTTTCACCCACTTTGATATAGAAATACTCTTGTAGTTAGTGTAACATATATTCAAACATAACTGATAGTTGAGGAGAGGTTTTCTTAAAATGACAACAAAACTAATTGCAATAGACTTAGATGGAACAACTCTTAATGATAAAGGAAACATGTCCTCCCGAACAATCAATACTCTACAACATTTGCAACAAATTGGTCACCACGTTGTAATTGCGACTGGACGACCTTATCGAATTAGTCACCAGATTTATCGAGAATTGGATTTAGCTTCACCAATGATAAATTTTAATGGCGCATTGACCCACAAACCAAATGACAATCAATGGAAAAATACGTATCATCGAACGTTAGAGATTGATTTTGTCGTCGATTTATTGGAAAAGCAAGAACACTTTGATATTGATTGGATTTCTATTGAAGGTAAACATGATATTTACTCGTCCAACGCAGAAATTCCAACGGGTATGTTCTTTCCAAAAGGCACACCATTCACCCACATTACACCCGACTCTTTCTTTAATGAAAGACCAACTGCCTTGAATTTATTCGTCCAAAAAGAAAAACAAGAAGCCATTCGCGATCGTATTCTGGAAGAATATGGAAGTAACTCCATTTCAGTACGCACATGGGGTGGCGAAATGGCCTGTCTCGAAGTCGTTTGCGCTGGCATCCAAAAAGCACTAGGCGTCGAAATCGCAGCCAATTCATACGGCATCACTCGCCAAAACATTCTAGCTTTCGGAGATGAAGACAACGATATTGAAATGATTGATTACGCAGGACACGGCGTTGTAATGAAAAATGGCATCGAACCCTTGAAAAAAATTGCCAACGACATTACCCCCTTCACAAACGATCAAGATGGCTTAGCCTTATATCTGGAAGATTACTTCAAGTTAAAATAAAAAAGAGTTCTATTATGCCAAAAAAGCTGCGTAATAGAACTCTTTTTTTTGAAACTAAGATTGTTGGAGCGGTTCCATGGCTACGACATACAAAAAATGCAGCAAACCTATTTCTGCGTTGGAGGAATAATTTTTTCCAATTCTGTTACAGCTTGCTTCAAGATATTCGATCCAACAATCAGCATCTCATACATAGGACGAACATCTTCTGTCGTTTTTGCCATTGTCTTCATCAAAATTTCTCCATCGCCAGCCAAACATAACTTATAATAAAACGTATGCTGCATATTTAACTCATTAAGTAATTCAAGAACCTTTTCCTTATCCGCATAATTAGTTAAGTAAGTGATTTTCTTAAAGTTAATTTGAAAATCTACAATTCCTTCACCTTTAACAACCACTAATCCAAAAGGAACTTGCTTCCCTGGATAGACCATAAATGACCCTTGATAGAGAGTTTGGTTATTAGGTATATCTTGTCTTTTTAAAGGTAATTTTTTCTCCGCAAACAATTTGTCAATCGCTGATAAAATACTCACATTATTGCCCCTTCCCTACTTCTTTTAACAGTATATCACGAATTTTTTCCGAAAAAAAGAGCCCTACATAATATGCATGGCTCTTCATTTATTTCAATATTAACGACGACGCTCAGGAATACGAGCTGCTTTACCGTGTAAGCTACGTAAGTAGTACAATTTCGCACGACGT
>CAZLGI010000254.1:0-2000 GCA_964558995.1 uncultured Carnobacteriaceae bacterium
AGCAATGAACAAAGTCCATTACTCAAAAGGTTGTTATATCAACAAAGATAATTTCAACTATAATAAAATTGTATGCAATATGCGGCCAAGAGGACTTGAACCTCCACGGGATTGCTCCCACCAGCCCCTCAAGCTGGCGCGTCTGCCGATTCCGCCATGACCGCGTGACAACTTCTATATTCTAATATGAAATTAAAATTGTGTCAATAGTTGCGTTTTCATTTTACCAAAATCAAAATCTCTATCACCATAGTCGTGATAGAGATTTTCCTAATCATATTTACTTAAATAAGCGATGCCTAACGTCCCTAAACCTGCATGGGATGCAATACTTGCTCCAATTGGACGGTAGTGAATTTGTTTAGGATTAAAATTATTTTGTAATCTTCCTAGTAATTCTTCGCCCTCTCCTGGGTTTTCGCTGTAGCCGACGCCTAGTATTTGTTTTTCAATTTGTTCAACTTCTTCTTGAACGATTTGAATAATGCTTTTTTCTCGGATTTTCTCTGTGATAGTTACTTCGCCATTGATTAAACGCATGACTGGGTTAATTTTTAGAACTGATCCGATTGAAGCTGTTTTGGTATCGATGACGCGGATATCTGAATTTGGATAGTCCTCTTTTACTGCTTTCGCCAGATTAGAAAAAGTTTTAATGAACTCAGCCACCTCTCGATTATTTCTATTACTCAAGTAGTAGTCTCCCTTTACACTTGCCACACATGTATTTCGTAGTGTTAATTCTTCTCTGTCTAGGGTACTTTTGCCTACAGCCTTTGCATGAATATAGATATTTTTGCTGGCTTTCTTTTTCAGTTTTTAAGTCTTGAACGTAGCGTTTCCCACCTGTTTGCTTTAATAATTCCTTGAAATCTTGATCTTGATGTTTATACCCTTTTCCTTCGATGTGAAGATGATAATGGCATAATTCGTGTATAATAACACCCTTTAGTTCTTCCATTCCATATCGCTGAAAGACTCTCGGGTTGAACTCAAGGTTGTGGCTTCTCAATAAGTAACGGCCACCTGTCGTTCTTAGTCGGGTGTTTATGCTCGCCACGTGTTTGAAAGCTTTATTGAATTGCGTTAAAGAAATCTCTTCAACCAATGCTTGTAATTCTGCTTGTTCCAAAACCATCCCCCCTTTTCATTACTGTCCATAGTATATAATAGCAAAAAACCATCAAAAAAACCTACAGCTTTTTATAGCCGTAAGTTTTGTGCCTTTTAAGTTTATTTTTCTAATGCTTCGACAATTGCCTTGTTAAATACTGGTAAATCGTCTGGCGTTCGACTTGTGATTAGACCACTTTTATCAATCACTAACTCGCTATTTTCCCAAATTGCACCTGCATTTAATAAATCAATCCCAACTTGACTCACCGACGTCATCTTCTTGCCTTCAACTATATCTGCGTTAATTAATAATTGTGGTCCATGACAAATCGTGAAGATCGGCTTCTTTTCATCATGGAAGTGTTTTGCAAAATCTAAGAACGTTTTATGCTTTCTCAACTGATCTGGTGAATAACCACCCGGGATTAATAAGGCATCAAAGTCTTCCGGCTTAACATCAGCGATTCCTTTATCAATTGTCACTTCTGCGTCACCTTGTTTGCCTTTGACAACATTGCCTGCCTCGTGTTCAATCGTGGTAAGTGTGTGCCCTGCTTCTTCTAGTGCGGTTGCTGGTGATGTGTATTCCGAGTCCTCAAAAAGGTCAGTTATTAGAACGGCAACTTTTTTACTCATTCGTGAAAAACCCCTTTCTTTGATTACGTTTATTATATCAAAACAAGAAATCTCAGCCAAAGATAACGGTTTTCTTTAGCACTTCATTTAACTTTTCCCATGAACGATGGTGAGTTTGCGGTGATGGAAACTAATAGACAAGTCATTTTGATGACAAATGAAAACAAATCATCACATTTCGCCTATCTTCTTATTGATGGCTGAATGGCATAAAAAAGGGGCTGGAAAAAACTCAGTCCCAGATAAAG
>CAZLGI010000255.1:0-1988 GCA_964558995.1 uncultured Carnobacteriaceae bacterium
TAGCCGTGTTATTTATTACTTTTGCCGCAAGCATGGCTTTTGGTGTAGCCTAGAGGCTGAAAATTACTCTGTATTAAAGGAAAAAAGATGAGTGCAAAAATCCGTATTGGTATTGCTGGCTATTAATCAATTCTTCGCCGTAATCGGCTTGGATCATTTCGTCGGTTAAGTTCCAACGATGAAAAGCCACCTTTTCAAAAACTGGCGGAGCTAATGTCTGCCATTTCTCAGCCCATTTCATACGTAGGTCGGTTAACCAGATCGATTCTTCCTTAATAGCCGCAAAGACTTGTAAATTTGTCTTCATGTTACCCTCCTACTCCTCGTCAATAACGATATCTAAACCCAATTCGTCGCGAATGCCATGGTAGCCTTCAGCTTCTAGTTGCTTAGCTAGCTCGGCTTGGCCACTTTTGACAATGCGGCCGTCCATCATAATATGCACGTAGGTCGGCTCAATATAATTTAATAAGCGTTGATAGTGGGTAATAATCATGACGCCAAAATTTTCATTCATCATGCTATTGATGCCTTTTGAAACAACTTTTAACGCATCAATATCTAGCCCAGAGTCAATCTCATCTAGCATCGCAATCTTTGGTTTAATCATCATCAGTTGGAGAATCTCATTGCGCTTCTTCTCGCCACCGGAAAAACCTTCGTTCAAATAACGCTCAGCCATTTCCTCTTCCATATCTAAAATCGCCATGTTTTTATCTAACTCTTTGATAAAAGACATCACCGAAACTTTGTTGTCTTCTGCTCGGCGCGCGTTAATCGCTGCTCGCATAAATTCGGCATTCGTCACGCCGGTAATTTCACTTGGATACTGCATGCCTAAAAATAAACCAGCACGTGCCCGCTCATCAACTGGCATGTCGATGACATTTTCTCCGTCTAACAAAATCTCTCCTTGGGTAATCGTGTAATTCGGGTGACCCATCACAGCTTGCGCTAAGGTCGATTTCCCTGTTCCGTTTGGCCCCATAATGGCGTGAATTTCGCCGGTGTTAATAACTAAATTCAAGCCTTTCAGAATTTCTTTCTCATCTATGGATACATGTAAATCAATTATTTCTAAAGTTGACATCTATTTTCCCTCACTTTTTTGAGAATAACTAACTTTCTATCTGGTCAGAGAAAGAAAGAATAGTATAGAATTAAAGACGGTATAGCTTTGTATGTGGTTAATTTTACTGCATAAGGAATGAATAAACAAGGTGGCATGTGAAGTTGTTATCTAGTTATAAGTTTATTATGTCCTTGTTTTTCATATGATTACTTTGAACCACACGTTAGTTCGTGATTTTATTATCATTTTAATAAAAATCCTCCAAGCCGAATCCCTTACAAAAAACTTTTTTTATGAGATACTGGTTAAGTATATTTCTTAGGAGGCGATGAGCTTGAAACCAATTATTGGAGTTACAGGAAATCAATTATTACAATTATCGAGTGCTTTTGATGGCACTTCTGTGGCCTACACACCACAATTTTTCATCGATGGCTTGCAAAATGTCGGTGCATCCCCTCTTATCATGCCAATCGGAGACGAAGATCACGCGAAACAATATGTCTCACTGATTGATGGGCTGTTATTAACGGGCGGCTATGACGTTAATCCGAAGCTTTATAACGAAGCACCTCATCCAGCATTACAGGCAATTTTTCCGAAAAGGGATACATTTGAACTTGCACTAATTGATGCTGCAATTGAAAAAGGCATTCCCATTTTTGCAATTTGTCGCGGAATGCAATTATTGAACGTTCATTTTGGTGGGAGTTTGTATCAAGATTTGCCGACACAAGTCCCTAATATCATGCAACACGTTCAAAAAACACCATTCGATATTCCAGTACATGCGATCGAGGTGGAGAAAGATAGCTACTTGCATAGCATTACTGGCAATGAATTAATGGTTAATACTTTCCACCACCAAGCGATTAAAGAACTGGCAAGCGAATTCAAGTCCGTTGCGAAAAGTTCA
>CAZLGI010000256.1:0-1984 GCA_964558995.1 uncultured Carnobacteriaceae bacterium
AACCGATTGCTCCAAGGAACACTCCGATTCCCATTAAGCCAAAACCAATGTAATTAATAAATGGATTTGGAGTTAATAAAGCGAAGTTTGAACCAATTAAGAATTCTGTTCCGACATCATATAGGAAACGATACAAGAATATTAAAATCCCTGTTGGAATAAGTGATCCAATTAAACCAATCACAGCACCTTCAATCAAGAAAGGCCAGCGAATATAACTATTTTTTGCACCCACAAGTCGCATTATTTCAATTTCAGTACTGCGGGAGAAGATCGTTATTCGAATAGTATTAGAGATTAAGAATACTGCAATTAATAAGAGTCCGACAATAATGATCAGCCCGACATTTCGCATTGCAGCGATGGTATCAAATAGCTTATCAGCAGTTGTTCCACCGTATTCGACTTTCGATACAAACGCTAAATCCTCAGCTGCCGCTGCAACCTCACCTGTTTGTTCTGGCACTTCTGCACTTAGAACAAACACATCATGTAAGGGATTATCGTCTCCACCAAATAATTGGAACTCTTCACCATAACTACCGATTAGTTTGTCTAACTCTTCGTCTCTGGTAGAAAATGTTAATGCTTCAACATTATCAATTTGCTCTAACTCTTGGCGTAATTGTTCTTTGTCCTCGTCACTTGTTGCTAATTCGATAAAAACACGAACGTTAACATCATTTTCGATATCACTTGCTAGTTTGTTTACGTTAAAGAGAATTGTAATAAAAGCTCCTACTAAAAGAAGCGTCATCGCAACCGCACTGATTGCAGCTAGTGACATCCAGCCATTCCGGAAAAGACTCTTAAAAGCGTCTCGGATATGTCTGCTCATTGTTCTAAACTTCATATCCATAGTCTCCTTCCAGTTGGTCACGGACAATTTTGCCGTTTTCAATTGCTAGTACACGGTGCTTAATTTCATTTACAATTTGACTGTTGTGCGTTGCCATCAAAATTGTTGTACCTTGATTATTAATCTCTTCAAGAATACCCATAATTTCATTAGAAGTATCTGGGTCTAAGTTACCAGTTGGTTCGTCCGCAATTAAAATGCCAGGCATATTAACAATTGAACGTGCAATCGCAATACGCTGTTGTTCCCCACCTGATAATTCATTTGGGTACATACGTGCTTTATGTTTTAATTTTACTAAATCTAATACTTCAAAGACACGTTTTTCAATTTGTCTTGGCGTCTTTTCAATCACTTCCATTGCATAAGCTATGTTTTCATAAACCGTTAACCGTGGTAATAATTTGAAGTCTTGGAAAACAACTCCAACGTAACGACGTAAATAAGGTACATCTCGTTCTTTCATTCTGGTCAAATCAAATTTACCTACTTTAACCGTTCCAGAAGTTGGTTTTTCTTCGCGGTACATCATTTTAATAAATGTTGATTTACCCGCACCACTTGGTCCTACAATATATACAAATTCGCCCTGGTGTATTTTTACACTTAGGCCATTTACAGCTGTAATGCCATTTGGATATTGTTTGTGGACATTCACCATTTCTATCATGTAATCACCCATCTTTTTATTATTCAATCATATTTATCTTTTACCGTTTAGCATGACTTAAATTGCTCAAATGCCTTGAAAAAACCCCAAACAATTAATTCTGTTTGCGGCACACACGACATGAAGACATAGTATTAGATTGCTCAACCATTATAGCACGGAAGAAAGCCAATCTCTGTGTTAGTTTCTTTACAGTTCTATTTCATTCGGTCACTTTTATGTAATGCAAAACGTTTTTTTCGCATATAACTGTTTGGTTATTATCGTGATGTTGGTTATGTATTATCACATTTGACTTGTTCAATCATTATGAGTGAGCCCTATCTACTGAGCTAAGCATAACAGGTTGTGAGCAAAAACCTATCAAGACTGCTCAAAAAAAAGGAAGACCAGAAGAGTGAACATTATTTTTCTTAAGTTTAATGGGGTTTGTTGAAAGTAATGCATCTTCCAAA
>CAZLGI010000257.1:0-1979 GCA_964558995.1 uncultured Carnobacteriaceae bacterium
TTTAAAGCAAAACAGCCCTTCCACTAATTAAAGCGGAATGGCTGTTTTACTTATTATACTTGACCCCTTGAACCTAACCTCTTTCCTAACAGGATACGAGGATTTTTTTGCTGAATAAAAAATAGGTGATTATATATTCAATTAATTAAAATGAGGGGTTAGTAAAGCGGAATTAGGTTCAAAGTTCGATCCTTTACCCATTTGAAAAAAGAGAAACAACGATTGAACACCTTCCATCCGCAACTACGCAAACAATAGTTTGTTTTTTCATAAGCGAGCTCAACTTATAGAACTATTATACATCCTTTATCAACTTTGCGCTAATTTGACATTTTGTAAGAATCACTTAGATTAGTGTTGTTTATTCAGTCAAATTAATGATAATACCTGTCGCACTTTAATTATGTAGATAAATACCACGATAGTTTGCTCACTTTTTGAATTTCATACTTTCATAACCATAGTGTAAAGTTGTCTTTTTTTGTTCATTTACGCCAACATTCAAACATTTATTCCGAATTAGAAATAAATCATTATGTTGATTATCCTTGATACAAACGACTTTATAAGGTGATATGTTGTGAAAAACCACTAGCTATATATATATGTTTATATGAAAACAACTGTCGCACTATGTTTTTGAACTTCCGCTTCACTAAAACCGAACTTACAAACTTTTGTTTAATATTTAGCATTATGATAAGCTAATTCGCCGTCCATATATGTCTTTTCAAGCAACAGCTGATCTGTCAAAACTAAAAAGTCAGCCGCATACCCTTCTCGAATCTGGCCACAGCAGTCATCAATGCCCACGCTTTTTGCCGGAATCAAGCTTGCCATTTGAATCGCTTCTTCTGGTGTCGCAATCCCCCACTTGACCACGTTTTGAACAGCCGTTATTAAAGAAAGGACACTGCCTGCCAAAGCCCCATTCGAATCTAGACGAGCTGCGCCGTCTTTTATCGTTACTGCAAATTCACCCAAATTTGATTGACCATCGCCTAGACCACCGCCTCGCATGCTGTCAGTGACTAAAATTATCTTCCCACGACCATGCGACTCCATGGCGATTCCCGCTGAAACGGGATGAACATGATGCCCATCGCAAACTAACTCGGCGTAAGTCTCGCGCATGCTCAGAGCAGCCCCTACCACTCCAGGCTCCCTGTGATGCAAACCGCGCATGCCGTTGTAGGTGTGAACGAAAATCGATGCGCCTTCCCGAACAGCTGCCCGACATTCCTCATAAGTCGCATCCGTGTGCGCAATCGCGGTATAGATGCCGTGCTCTTTGGCATAGGCAATAAATGGAAGCGAGCCTGCTCGTTCTGGTGCGATAGCGATTTTTCGAACTAGCCCTTTCGCCAGTTCTTGCCAGCGACTCAATTTCTCAATTTCAGGATCACTCATATAAGCTGCGTTTTGCGCTCCTTTGTAAGTTTCACTAAAAAAAGGCCCTTCTAGAAAGATTCCTCGAACTTTGGCGCCTTCGATTTCTGTCGCATGTTCTCCGATTAACTGGCACACACCATCTAAATCTTCGGTCGCTGCTGTTAAAGTCGTAGGCAAAAAGGACGTCACGCCTCCTGATAAAATACCCGATGCAATTGTATTTAAGCTAGTTAAGTCTTGGTCCATCACGTCTGCGCCCATGTAGCCATGAATGTGCGTATCGACTAAACCTGGTGAAATTAATTTATCTTCAAAATTAAGCAACTCACCATTTACCGGTTTTTCTGTAGAAAATGCTCCGAATTTACCCTTTTTAATTTCGAGATGGCCTGGCCCCGTTAATCCTTCTGGTAGAAAAAATCCTTTCGCATAGAGATAACTTTTCATGCGAACCCTTCTTTCGTTTATTTTTATCATACCAAAAAAAGACGACAAACATAACGTTTGTCGTCTCGATTCACTATTTAATAGCTTATAAAATTGTATCGCCTTCGCCGAAAATATTTCTGCCAGCTTCAATGATCGCT
>CAZLGI010000258.1:0-1950 GCA_964558995.1 uncultured Carnobacteriaceae bacterium
GAGAAGGTAAAACTGGAATTGGTATGCCAAGTCCAATGTCACCATGGGGTAAACCGACTCTTGGTAAGAAAACTCGTCGTCGTAAGAGCTCAGATAAACTGATTGTTCGCGGACGTCGTAAATAATTAACTTTAAATTTAAAAGAAACCAGAAAAAATAAAGGAGGGTAATCATGGCCCGTAGTTTGAAAAAAGGACCTTTCGTCGATGAACATTTAATGAACAAAGTCCAAGCAATGGATGAAGACAACAGAAAAGTAATTCGTACTTGGTCTCGTCGTTCAACAATCTTCCCGAATTTCGTTGGACACACAATTGCAGTTTATGATGGTCGTAAACATGTACCCGTATATATTCAAGAAGACATGGTAGGACACAAGTTAGGTGAATTTGCACCTACTCGTACATTCCGTGGACACAGCAAAACTGATAAAAAATCTTCAGTATTCTAAGAATTTGTGAAAGGAGGAAACAAAAATGGCAGATAAAGTTACAGCAGCTAAAGCTACAGCAAATAATATTCGCATTGCTCCTCGTAAAGTACGTCTAGTAGCAGACATGGTTAGAGGGCAAAATGTTGCAGATGCTATTTCTACCCTTCGTTTCGCAAATAGAGGTGCAGCGAAGCCAGTAGAAAAAGTATTAAACTCAGCAATTGCAAATGCTGAACATAACTATGATTTAAACATTGAAGACTTATATGTTTCTGAAGCGTACGTTAACGAAGGACCGACTCTAAAGAGATTCCGTCCTCGTGCACAAGGTGCAGCTTCAGCAATTAACAAAAGAACTAGCCACATTACAATCGTGGTATCAGAGAAAGAGGAGGCATAAGAATGGGTCAAAAAATTCATCCAGGTGGTTTGCGAGTTGGCGTTATCCAAGATTGGGACGCTAAATGGTTTGCAAATGACAAAGACTTCGCAGACGTATTACACGAAGACTTAGCTATTCGTAAACACATTGATACAGCTTTAACAGATGCTTCTGTTTCTCGAGTAGAAATCGAAAGAGCTGCTAACCGTGTTAACGTTTCAATTAACACAGCGAAACCAGGAATGGTTATCGGTAAAGGCGGATCAGAAGTAGACAAGTTAAGAAATCAATTAAACAAATTAACTGGTAAAAGAGTTCATGTAAACATTATTGAAGTTAAAAAACCAGAATTAGATGCAAAATTAGTTGCAGAAGATATTGCAGAGCAACTAGAAAACCGTGTTGCTTTCCGTCGTGCACAAAAACAAGCAATTCAAAATGCTATGCGTGCTGGAGCAGAAGGTATCAAAACAATGGTATCTGGTCGTTTAAACGGAGCAGACATGGCTCGTACAGAAAGCTTTTCAGAAGGAACAGTTCCACTACACACAATCCGTGCAGATATTGATTACGCACATGCTGAAGCAGATACAACTTTCGGTAAATTAGGAGTTAAAGTGTGGATCTCTAAAGGTGAAATCCTTCCTGAAATTGCAAACAAACCGGAAGGAGGAAAATAATCGATGTTAGTACCTAGACGTGTAAAATACCGTCGTCAATTCCGTGGTAAAATGCGTGGAGAGGCAAAAGGCGGTAAAGAAGTAGCATTTGGACAATACGGTCTTCAAGCACTTGATTCAAAATGGATTACAAGTCGTCAAATTGAAGCAGCACGTATCGCAATGACTCGTTATATGAAACGTGGCGGGAAAGTATGGATTAAAATTTTCCCTCACAAACCAATCTCAGCTAAAGCAATCGGTGTTCGTATGGGTTCTGGTAAAGGAGCTCCTGAAGACTGGGTATCACCAGTAAAACGTGGAAAAATCATGTTTGAAGTTGGTGGGGTTTCTGAAGAAGTAGCATATGAAGCATTACGCTTAGCTTCTCACAAACTTCCAGTTAGAACGAGAATTGTAGCTCGTGAAGAAAGTGGTGACTCGCATGAAAGCTAAAGAATTAGTAGGATTATCCA
>CAZLGI010000259.1:0-1930 GCA_964558995.1 uncultured Carnobacteriaceae bacterium
GGCGTCACGACTCGACCTTTTAACGTTACTTTTTCTTGATCTTCAATTTCGTCTAAAGATTTCACTTGAATATCTTCATATCGGAATGGAAAATGGGTCAACAAATCATAAACGGTCTGAATCCCTAACATTTCCAGGGCCTCTAAACGTTTCGGTCCAACCCCTGGGAGTCCATCAACTGAATCATAGATCGATTTTGGCTTTGCTTCCCCCATCTAACACCATCTCCTTATAATCTTTTAACATTAAAAAAAGGGCTGAGGCATAAGCCTCAGCCTCAAACATCTTTTTTATTCTACTGATAATAAGTAATAATAAACAGGTTGATTTCCTTCTTGAATTTCGACTTCTACATCTTCGAATTCATCTTCGATGGTGTCTGCAATTGTCTGAGATTCCTCTTCAGTCATACCTTCACCATAAATCACTGTTATTATTTCACTGTCTTCATCAATCATCTTGCGAAGTGTGTTTAAAACCGCTGTTAAACGATCTGAATGAGACAAGACAATCTTGCCATCAACTAGACCCATGAAATCATCTTTAGTGATTTCTAGCCCGTCAATTGCAGTATCACGAACTGCTGTCGTAATTTGTCCACTCTTCACATTATCTAATTCATCAGTCATGTTTTCTTTATTTGCTTCTAAATCAACTTGATCATTGAAAGCAAGCATGGCTGTTAGACCTTGAGAAATTGTTGTTGAAGGTACAACGACAACTTCCGTTTCTGCCACTTGTGCTGCTTGTTCTGCAGCCATGAAGATGTTTTTGTTATTTGGTAGAATGATTGTTTTTTCAGCATTACATTCTTCAATCGCTTTAACAATGTCTTCCGTACTTGGGTTCATTGTTTGGCCACCTGGAATAATAGTTGTGACGCCTAAACTCTTAAATAAGTTTTGGACACCTTCACCTGCTGCTACTGAAATAATTCCATAAGGTTTTGGCGCTTCTTTCTTAGCTGTAGCACCAGAAGTTCCTTTCGCAATCACATCACCATGTTGTAGACGCATGTTGTCTACTTTAATTTTAAGTAATGATCCAAATTTCTGACCATAGTTCATCACTTCACCCGGGTATTCCGTGTGAACGTGAACTTTTACGACTTCATCATCAGCAACAACTAATAATGAATCGCCAATACCGTCTAAATGATTACGGAAAGTGTCATAGTCAAATGTATCTGTGACTGTTTCGCCTTCTCCAATGTGAACCATAATTTCAGTACAGTAACCATATTGAATATCTTCAGTTGATAATGAATGAGCTAGATTACTAAAGTTCTCTTGATGAGCAATTTCAGTTAGATCTGCTTTTTCGATTGTTTTTGTTTTAAAGGATACTTTTTCTCCAGTTAGAGACTCTAAGAATCCTTGATAAATATACAACAATCCTTGGCCACCACTATCGACAACGCCAACTTCTTTTAGAACAGCTAATAGGTTAGGTGTGTTTTCTAAACTCACCTTCGCAGAATTAACCACTGTTTCCATGATTTCAATTACATCATTGGATTCTTTGGCTTTTTCTGCCCCTGCTGCAGCTGATTCTCTTGCTACAGTCAAGATAGTTCCTTCCACTGGCTTCATAACTGCTTTATAGGCAGCTTCTACACCTTGTGAAAAAGCAGCAGCGAATTCCCCCGCATTAATCGTTTCTTTGCCTTCCATAGCTTTTGAAAAACCACGGAATAATTGAGACAAGATAACGCCCGAGTTCCCTCTTGCTCCCATCAGTAAGCCTTTAGCCAAATCTTTTCCTAGTACATCGATACGATCAGTATCAGATAGCGATACGCGATCTGCCCCTGATGTAAATGATAAATTCATATTGGTTCCGGTGTCTCCATCAGGAACTGGAAATACGTTTAATGAGTTCACATATTCCGAATTCTCGCTCAAGCGTTCCTGTGCAAGTTCCACCATTG
>CAZLGI010000260.1:0-1923 GCA_964558995.1 uncultured Carnobacteriaceae bacterium
TTTCGATCTAATCAATGGTGCAACGAATCATACCCTTGATTATGATTATCCAGGAGCGATCCACGCGATTAATGTGTGGAAACAATTTGACGAAATTGTTTTTGCAGGTGCGTATTTAGATGAAGAAGCAAGAAATACCGTACAAACCATTGAACGTGAAGGGGTAACATTCTCTTTACTTGCTTATACTTACGGAACAAATGGAATTCAACCTGACACAGAGTGGCGTGTCGCGTATTTCGATGAAGAAAAAATTAGACAAGACATCGCTCAAGCAAAAGAAGTCAGTGACGTTGTAATTGTATCAGCTCATTGGGGTGACGAAAATACACCAGTTCTTAATGAGATGCAACACTATTACGCACAATTGTTTGCTGACTTAGAAGTAGATGTTGTTATTGGAACGCACCCACATATTCTTCAAACGATTGAGTGGTTAACGGGAGAAAATGGTAATAAGATGCTAGTTGTTTACTCACTAGGAAATCTACTTGCTCACTCTTTAGAAGATTTCAATACGTTGGGTGGCGTGATTTCATTTGATTTTGTGATTACAGATGAAGAAACTAGAGTAGAAAATGTTCTTTTTGAACCAACTGTTATTCATTACACGGCGAAGCGTGAAGACATTGTTAATACAAGACGTGACTTCAAAATCTACAAACTCTCTCAATATACAGACGAGCTAGCAGCTCAGCATGCATTAAATGGGTATAATGGCATTCAAATCTCACAAGATAATTACCTTGCGATTGTAAATGATATTATTCCTGCAGAATTTTTAGCAGAATAACAGTATAAAGAAAAACCTTAGACATAATTGTCTAAGGTTTTTTTATAAAGTTATAAAACCATTAGAAATTCACAAAGAATTAGGCGATAGATTTTGAAGATGTTATAAATGAAACGAGTTATTCTAGTGAAAACCTAACAAAAGAACTTAATAAACACGATGGACAGAAACATATCAGAGTTAGATAGAAAGCTTAACAACAACGTTTTCAACTATTTTTAATACGTTGAAACAACAGAAATAAAATAATTCCGACAATTGTTTATTTTTCGCTTGCTTTATATTTGATTTGTGCTTATAATGATTGCAAATAGATTAGTAAACGATTACATCACAAGGAACTTCAGCTTTACCCCACACCGAAATACATCTCTAAAACACCCAACACACAAAAAAACAACAACCTAGCACGATAAAAAAACCATATTGATTATTTTGTCCTCTTATTATCTGCCTTTACACGGGCAAATTTGGAGAGATACGCTTTCAATTAGGCTTACACTTTCCATCTCACTAAAGTGCGAATTCCCCTCATGCACAGAAGCGAGTATTTCTCCAAATTTTATCTTCTAAAAACCCGATTACCCCTCACTTTTTAATAATCCAAGTCCACAACGTTAATTACTTTTTCAATAAACCTATGTTTATTTGTCATGCCAATTGCTCGTCACTTTGGTTTTATATAGACAGATGAAGGAGGAATGAAGATGCGTCGGATTAAGTATTTGGATAAGTTGATGATGTGGTTGATGACGATCATGATACTGTTGCCTAGCTTTGGGCAAAGTTATTCAGGATTTGCAGCATTAGCAGCAGAAAATAATCAAATCATTGACACAATCCTGTATGAAGGTTCCGATGGTTCTGCTGAAGTAAGTGCAACACTTGCTGAAAATCAATCACAGATTCATTGGAAAGTCACCCTCAATAAGATGTCGACCGAGGTAGCTTCCAGGCAACAACTAGAAGTCGATGTCAGCGGGAGTGGATTAAGCGCTCCGCACACCTTAAGTTCAAATGCTGCTTCAGAAACGACAGCCAATGTCATGCAACTGCAAGCAAATGCATTTACGAACGATGCCACAAATATTACACTCACCTTTGTAACGGATGTTCTGGATATGACACAA
>CAZLGI010000261.1:0-1919 GCA_964558995.1 uncultured Carnobacteriaceae bacterium
CAGCAATTGCGGCCATTCCGTAGAAGATTCCGAACATGTCAGACAAGGCACCTGTAATCGTCGGCATAACGATTGATCCGATTCCACCGAGTACAAGCAAGACACCCATTGCCATTGGATATCTTTTGATAAAGCCACCTGTAGCAGCTATTGTTGTTGGGTAAATCCCAGCCATTGACAATCCTAAACCCAAAATTGTCAACGTAATAACTAATTGATCTCTAGAGGACAGCAAGACAATGAATAGAACAGTTGTTATAAATGTAAAGATATACAGTTGCGGCACACGTGGGAAACGGTCACCAACTGAAGCAACAACCAAACGACCAACTAACATTCCAATCCATAATACAGAAGCTAGGAATTGTGAATAGCCAATAGTTAAAATACCTGAGTCAACAAAATATTTAACTAACCAACCATTAATCGTTGATTCTCCACAAAGATAGAAGAATAACATACCTGCTAAAATCCAGAATGTTTTTTCTTTCATAAAGTCGTAAGAAGCAACTGTTTTTCTTTCTGAAACACTATCATCGTCTAACTTCATACGTGAAAAAGCGAAAACAGAAATCGATGTAAGAACAACAATAACTGCGCCAGCTAAGCGCCAGCCATTGACACCAGCTAAACGAACGGCACCAATCACTAAGTAAGGCGCTAGTAGGGCACCAATTGAGAAGATACTGTGCAAGAAGCTAAGTGCAGCCGAACTACTATTAGATACTTCGTTAATAATCGTATTATTAAAGTTCGATACACTACCACGACTCAAACCAGTAAAGAAGAACGACAAGAGAAGCAAGAAAGGATTTCCTGTAAAAATCATTAATAAAAATCCTGCGACAACAAAACTACTTAATAACATGATGGAACGTTTACGTCCCAAGTAGAGTGGTAGAATTCCTGCGATAAAACTCGCAAGTAAATTTCCCACATAGTGAGATGACAGTAACGAGCCACTAACGGTATCGCTAAGATTATAAGCTTCACTAATATAAGGAAGCAAGGAGCCCATAATCATTCCGAATAAGCCATTTACTGCAAAAACATAATAAGCAGCTTTTACAATGTATTTTTCATTAGCACTCAAACGTGTATAAAATGATTCTTTTGCCAATATAACATCCTCCATCTTTTTACGAATAAGAAATATGATTTCTAAATAAGAAACAATTGTAATTATACGCCAAAAATTACCAATATTCAACAACTCAACGTCTTTTACTTCTAATCATTTTCCATGAGATGATTGAGGTAATTCCATGTTTTAAGTTCAAACTCTGAATCATTTTTAATCATATGCGACACGCTTGTATTTCCTAGTGCAGGTTGAGTCCTGATATCTTTCAAAGGAAAACCAGCTAGAGTAAGAATCGTTGCCATCGTTGTAATACCATGACCGACAAACAATAAGTCGGAATCAGGATGCTTTTCAGCGTGATGACGGACAGCTTCTGTCCCACGTAAGATTAAATCAATGTAAGTTTCTCCGCCAAAAGACGATGGGTCGTAAAGATCTGGTTGATTGCGCAGATGATAAAATGAATCTTTATATTTTTTCTCGATATCAGGAATGAAGATGCCTTCCCATTCACCGTAACCAAATTCTTTTAAGCGAGGGTCTTCTTCAATAACAACCTCAGTCGAAAATTGACTTGCAAGCAAGCGACTCGTATCTAGAGCTCGTTGCTGTGGGCTTGTAATGATCCGGGTAATGTTTTTATCTTTCAGAAGTCGGCCAGTTTTCTTGGCATCTACTTTACTTTTTGGCAGCAAAGGCGAATCAATCTCTCCGCCTTGGACATGATTAGAGGCATTCAGTTCCGTTTGACCGTGTCGTACAAAATATAGATGTTGCATAATAACCACCTTTTAATATTAGTTAAGCTAAGTATAACAAAGAAAAAGACCAGGCA
>CAZLGI010000262.1:0-1908 GCA_964558995.1 uncultured Carnobacteriaceae bacterium
CACTTAAACTTGTTCTAATAAAGCAATCACTTCTTTGTCATCTACTTGGTTGAAGGAATCATAATAGGCGCTAACTGCGCCGCGGTAATGTCTCGTACGTTCTAGAGCAACGACTTCATCCACATGTTCTTCCAAATGCCTTGCCATCTCTTCTGGCACAACCGGAATAGCGACAATAATTTTTTTTGGCTTTCTTTTCTTCAGGTCATCAATTGCTGCCATCATAGTAAAGCCCGTAGCAATGCCGTCATCAACAATAATCGCCGTTTTTTCTTCAAGCGTTTTTGGCGAGCCAATTTCTGGAAGGCCAACACCATAATGGAAACGTCGCCGCTTGATTTCATTTTTCAGTTTTGCTTCTTCATTTTTTAACCAGTTACGATCCACTTGCATAATTTCTGACATGTTGTAAATCGCCTTTCCATGTTCAGAAACCGCGCCAATTGCGTATTCCGGGTTATAGGGATGGCCAATTTTCCGCGTGACAATTAGTCCCAGAGAAGTCTGAAGGGATTTTGCGATTTCAACACCTAGGGGAACACCGCCACGAGGTAAAGCAAAAATAAGTGTGTTTGGGTCTTTAAATTGCCGCAGTCGATCTGCTAATTGACGTCCAGCCTCTTGTCTATTTAAGAAATGTGCACGACTCATAAAACTCATCCTTCCTCTTATTGTAAGCGCTTCGTATTCATCTTCATTGTAACATGGAAAAAGGAAAATATTAAAAGAGAATTGGCATTTTATGTGAAAGGAAGTTATACTTATCAACGAGAAAAATGTAACAGAAATGTAAGGCTGATTCCTTATATAATATAGGGAATTATGCTAAAATAGTAAGCGAAGAATAAAACAGACAAAATACAAATAGATAACAGATTAAAGGGAGGAGGGACGTAATGACTAATGTTCAGTCTAATGACGCAGTAGAAGAAAAAATTGAAGATCGTTTGCGGGGCATGGCATATAATATTAAAAATAATATGGCACTAAGCATGCTACCCGTTTTAAGTGAGGCATACGAGACACATCCAGACCATCCGTTGGTGAATTACTTACTGGCTCTGCGTCATTATAAAAATAATAATCATAGTAGAGCCATGACCTTCATTCAAAAAGCCGTTGAATACGATCCGGAATCGGATGACTATTTGGTTTTATTAGCGGAATTATATTTGAAAAATAATCTGCCACAAGATGCCGAAGAACAAGCGCAAAAAGCCTATGACTTAAATAATGAAAATTGGGAAGCAGCTAAAATACTTGCCGATATTGCATTCAAACGCAATCAAATGGAACGTTCATTCGAGCTTCTTGATGTTGTTTTGAAATATCAAGCTAACAATTATGCGGCTTTGCGCTTAAAAACAAAAATTTATTTGCAGCAAGAAGCCCCTTTAGAAACCATTTTGAAATCAATCGAAGTGTCAGAAAAGTTTGGTTATGACGATGATATTGAATACGACCGCGTTTATGCCTACTACATTCACGGAAACTTTGAAAAGTGCCGTCAAATCTATGAAGACTTAAAGCGCACAAGACCTTTGTCACATAGTACGGCGAAAGTTGCGTCAATTGTTGATAGTATGCAAACAAGAAGAGACCGACGTATAGCGAATCAAACTAACTTTGGTTTTGAACCGCTAGAACCTAAGCAAAAAGTAAAAAAACCACTTAGCGACTCTTTAAAAGAGTTGGATAATTTAGTTGGTTTGGATGAAGTAAAAGAAAATATCACTCGAATTGTTAAACTCGTCGAATACGACAAACGCCGTGCTTATATTTTATCAATTGAAAAAAACGAACAATCCAGCTATCATTTTGCTTTTTCTGGTAATCCTGGAACGGGCAAAACGACGGTAGCACGGATATTGGCGGATATTTTTTACTCGCTAGGAATTTTAGAAACAG
>CAZLGI010000263.1:0-1903 GCA_964558995.1 uncultured Carnobacteriaceae bacterium
TGGAGAAACCAATTGTCTTAGATCCTGTTGGTGTTGGCGCGACGAGTTACCGACAGAAATCTATTGCTCTTCTTTTGGATAAAGTGGACATCCAGCTCATTCGTGGAAATGCTGGTGAGTTGGCGAGTTTAGTTGGGGTTGAATGGCAAGCTAAAGGTGTCGATGCCGGAGTTGGTTCTGCTTCTGTAGGTAAAATTGCCCGACTTGCTGCTGAAAAATATCAAACGGTTGTTTTTATCAGTGGCGAAGCAGATGTCATTTCTGACGGCAGACGGACTGTCTACATCCGAAATGGTGACCCTCTTATGACTCAAATCACAGGGACAGGTTGTATGTTAAGCGGGATTTGTGGCGCTTTTTTAGCAGTGGGTGAGGACGTTTTTGAAAGTGCTGTTGCAGCTAGTGCGACATATGCGATTGCGGGCGAATTAGCTGTAGAGCAGCTTAATCCTATAGGACCAGGTTACTTTCGCCCAACTTTTATGAATCAGCTTTATCACATTACGAATACGACAGTAAAGGAAAGACTAAACATGCAGGAGGAGTTTTCAAATGAGTAAATTACAAGTATTAACTATTGCAGGAAGCGACAGCGGTGGCGGTGCTGGGATTCAAGCTGATATTAAAACCTTTCAAGAAAGAGATGTTTTCGGAACTTCAGTTATCACGGCAGTGACTGCACAAAATACTCATGGCGTACAAGGGGTTTATAAAGTCCCTTTGGAAGGCGTTCAGCAACAGCTTGAGTCTATTTTTGATGACTTCTCAATTCAGGCAATTAAAACTGGAATGCTGGTGGACGATACTTATATGACTTTAATCGCAGACTTTTTGGAAAAACATCCAACAATTCCCTTAGTCGTTGATCCAGTAATGATCGCAAAAGGTGGCGCGAATTTGATGGAAAATAATGCGGTAAAAGTCATGCAGGATCGTATTGTTCCAATTGCAACTTTACTTACGCCGAATATTCCTGAAGCTGAAGAATTGGCTGAAATTTCAATACGAACCGAGGCTGATATGATGGAAGCTGCCAAGATTTTACAGAAGATAGGCAGTAAAAACATTGTCATTAAAGGTGGCCACTCCTTGAACAAAGATTTTGCTCGGGATTACTTGCTAATGGAAGATGGTAGCGATCATTGGTATGATGCGCCGCGAATTGATACACCAGATACACATGGAACAGGATGCACCTATTCAGCTTGTATTACTGCTGAGTTAGCTAAAGGGGAAACGATGAAGCAAACCGTTGCGATTGGAAAAGCATTTATTCATGCCGCAATTGCTAATCCAATTCATGTCGGTCATGGACACGGCCCAACGAATCACTGGGCTTATGGGGAGGGTTTATAATGCCTATTGCAGATTATTTAGAAGTCTATTTTATTTGTGGCACACAAGATGTCAACGAGCAAGATACCCTACCAGAGATTTTAAGCAAGGCTTTGGATGCTGGCATCACGTGTTTCCAGTTTCGCGAAAAAGGTCCTGGTAGTTTACAGGATCGCGATGAGGTTAAAGCTATGGCTGAGACTTGTTTAGCATTATGTAGAAATGCAGGTGTCCCTTTTGTGATGAATGATGACGTTGAAATGGAGCAGACGGCATGCACGTTGGCCAAGATGATCGCCCAATTGAAGAGACCATCCAGATGGTAGATGGGAAAATGTTCGTAGGTTTATCAGTAGGGAATGTCGATGAATTCAAGAAAGCTGCCATGATTCCTGGCTTAGATTACGTTGGAGCTGGACCGATCTATCAAACCAATACAAAAGTGGATGCCAAAGAACCGGTTGGCCTAAGCTTATTGGAAAATATTTCATCGCTTCATGTCCCCCTTCCTGTTGTTGCCATTGGTGGTATTTCAGTAGAAAATGCCCAAGCAGTTCATGCCACAGGA
>CAZLGI010000264.1:0-1895 GCA_964558995.1 uncultured Carnobacteriaceae bacterium
CCGCCCCAGCTTTAAATGCCAACTGCGTAGATTCAATCGAGTTTTCAATCACATTCCCGCCCCAGAGACCACGATGAGACATGATGAGAAAAGGTAAATTCTCTAGTCGCTCTATAAAATGATTTGTTTTCATCTCTACACCTCTGTCGACGGATCATCCACACCGGTGTCGCCTAGACCTGTTTCAATTACAGGCGCTTTGATTCGTCGTTTATTTTTCTTAATGCCACTTCTTCGCTCACCAATCCTTGAGCCTCTACCATACACCAGATAGAACATCACGGAACTGATTGCCATAATAATGACCGAATACACTAAGTTGACGGCCGCCGCATTCACGTTGTTCGCCGCATCCGCATTTTGTCGAATCGTTATCCCAATGGTCGGGTAAGCGGGATGGTAAAGAAAGGCAGATAAGTCATAGTCAGCCAGGAAATTATTAAAGTTCAAAGCCACAAGCGCCAAAGCGGTTGGTAATAACGCCGGTAAAATAATGCGAATAAAGGTCCGTGTTGGTGATGACCCTAATATCCGTGATGCATCTTCTAAGTTGTTATCAAACGAGTAATAAGCCCCTTTGATATAACGCAAAGTCGAAGGCAACATCATAATTAAATACACTAAAGGTAGAATCCAGACACTCCCGATCACACTATTGCCAAAAAGAAGCCAGGAAGGTGAATCATAAGAAATAATTAACCCTAAAGCCAACATCAAACCAGGCAGTAACCACGGAATATAAAAGAAATATTCCATCCACTCGGCTAATTTACTATTTTTATTTTTCATTATAATACGAGCAATTAGAATCATGAATAACACCGCAAGCACGGCCGCACCACCCGAGTAAATCATACTTGTCAGTAACGGTCCATAATTATTGTTGTTCGTTAAAATATCCGTGTAATTACTTAAGGTAAAGTATTCCCACGATAGCACGGATTGTGAAATCCCTTGTAGATTCATAAATGAAAATAGAATGACTAAGATTAAAGGGATAGTGTAAATGAAAAACAAAACATAAGCTACAATATGAACAATCACATTCACTGTTTTATTTTCAATTTTTTGTTTCGTTACACGTGTTTTTGTTTTCGAAATGGACATGTAATTCCCTTTTTTCTCATTACGCGTCATGACCACTAGTAAAATAATTTGGGCGATTCCTAACACAATGGATAGTAAAGCCGCTAAGTCTCTTGAAGAAGGACGCTGCGTGAAATTTAAAATGAGTGGTGAAATGGTTTCAAATTCGCCACCAACCATAATCGGTGCCGACATCGCACCTAAACCTAATTGGAAAGACATAATGACGAGCGTAATAATAATCGGAAATAACGTCGGAAAGACAATATCTTTCAAGACTTGCCATTGGGTAGCGCCTAAGTTTTTCGCCGCTTCAATCGTATTATTGTCTAACCCTTTCACACCATTTCGTAAAAACAACATATGGTTCGTCGTACAGGCAAAGGTCATAACAAACAAGACCGCTGGGTAACCCGTAAACCAACCCGGCTCCAAACCAGGTATAATTTGCATTAACGCCTTTGTCAGAATGCCACTTTGACCATAAACATACAGATAGCCGTTGTTTAACACCATTCCACTAAAGACCAGAGTCGATAGAAAACCAATCCTTAAAATACTGGACCCTTTAATTTCAAAATATTCGGTGACTAATACAATAAAGGTTCCCACAATATTTACAGTAATGGTTAAAGTCGTCGCCAGTAAAAAGGAATTGAGTACGGCACGAATCGCACGACTCGAGCGAGAAATTCGTTCAAAAGCCGATAAACTTAGTTCTCCATCTACCCAAAAGGTATCAATTAAAACATTAATATTGGGCCAGATGAGTAAAGCAAAAATAAACCAAGCAATAAACAAACAGAATA
>CAZLGI010000265.1:0-1894 GCA_964558995.1 uncultured Carnobacteriaceae bacterium
ATCTCGATATTGTGGAGAAAATCTAACATAAATCAATTACCTATCCAGTAAGTGTTTACAAACAAAGAATAATTTGCTAATCTAAACCTAGGCCTTAAGGCCTAGTTTTTTTTATTTACAAATAAACAAAGCTGGGAATTATACTTTCTAGTTGCCGATTCAGCTGTCTTTTATAACAGATTGTAGAACTAAATTGGTCTATGGACTATGTCATAGCAGGCACATAGACCCATTATGCAAAATGTTAAAATCAACATAAAACTACTATAGATTCTGGACTTAATCCAAAAGTGGTCAAGCTTTATATATTTCAAAATGGATGGAGCGGAAACTATGGGAATAAATACGAAAAATGGACACTAAAAGAAATTTTAATGGGAAAACTGATACCTTTTATTTTGTTGACATTAAGCTTAACCAAGGTTTTAAATGAAGCTGTGAATTACGGAATGACTTATTATGTAAATCTCAATAATAATATGGAACATCCATTATATACCCATAAGGTCCTTTTTGCCCTTGGTAAGTTTGGAATAATCCTTGCTATACCAGCAGCCTTAATAAGTATTTGGATAATCAATATGTTTATTAAGTTTAAAAAATCACCTCCCCCTTCCGCAACGGTTCCTAGGGGGAAATAAAGCAGATAATGTTCCCACAAAAAGCAATCTAGAAAAAGAGCTAAAAAACTCCAGTCAGTGAGATGAATTCTATCCACAACGGAAAACAGTACTCGGTAACGTAGGGAAAATAGCATTAACGATTTGGCTGATGGTACTTATGTCCACGTTCAAAGTTACATATGGAATTCTAAATACTTTTTCGAAAAACATTGGACGCAGTGTTGAAGGTACTATGATACGTTGGATATCAGATATTAGTAGAACCCTAGATTCAAATTATGATAGTCAGACAGCAAACTGAAATACAAGACAGAAACAGAAAAATGCTGATTTTGATTGGGAACAAGCAGCTAACCAAGCTAATTATAATCCGAATACACACCACTTTGATGAAAAATACGTATTATGAAATTCACTAAATATATGAAGATAAAAAAATATATCTTTTAAAATAATTTAACATATGAAAGGGTAGGAGAAATCATGAAAGTAGGCATAGACTTAGGTACTACCAATTCAGCCGTTGCATTTATAAATGATCATGGTGCAGCTGAGATTTTAACAAATAGTGAGGGTGAAAGAACGACACCTTCCGTCATTTTAATGGAAGGAAATAAAGCGATTGTTGGAGAAGTTGCAAAAGAAGCTTCTGTTACACAAGTAGATGATACAATTCAATTTGTGAAACGTCAAATGGGGAATTCAAGCTTTAAGATTCCATTACCTGGCTCCGATAAAATGATTAACGCTGTAGAAGCGTCAGCGATCATATTAAAGAAATTAGTGCAAGACGCAGAGCAAGAGTTGTCCGAAAAGGTTACGGATGTTGTCATTACAGTTCCGGCTTATTTTGATGATGCGAAACGTAATGCAACGATTGAGGCCGCAGAGATGATTGGCTTGAACGTTTTAAAAATTATTAATGAACCTACTTCTGCCGCGTTAGCTTATTATCACCTGGACAAAGAGAAAACAAACCAGAACATTGCGATTTACGACTTAGGTGGAGGAACATTTGATGTTAGTATCGTAAATATCAACAACAATGAAATTAAGGTTTTATCTACTGATGGTGATTCAAACTTAGGTGGATTTGATTTCGATAATGTAATTATTGATCATATTATTAACGAATTCGAAGACGAAACAGATATTGATTTATATGACGATGACGATGCAATGCAAGAGTTAAGGGAAAACGCAGAGAAATGTAAGAAATCTTTATCAAGAAGAGCTAAATACAAACTATCTATAAATTCCTGGGGCTCCAT
>CAZLGI010000266.1:0-1652 GCA_964558995.1 uncultured Carnobacteriaceae bacterium
ACCCTCAGCCGCCAAAGCTTGCATCTCATGGAAAAAGGATTCGCCATAACTCACTTGCGGTCCACCGTGAATATATAAAATCGCTGGATGATTGGTTTTTTTCTTAAGTGGAGCCACATACCAACCTTGAATATCCCAGTCATCAGCGCCTTTGTACCAGAACATTTCCGGTTCGCTAATCGCATGTTTATCGAAAAAGTCCTTATTCGGTTGGTATAAAGGTTCCAATTTACCGCTCGTCAAATCTAAAATGCCCAACTCACTTGAAGTTGTCAGAGTAGAATAAGTCACTGCTAAGTGCTCGGTATCTTTAATCAATGAACCATCCGTTAAATGCATGCGATCATTGAAAAGGAGTGTCGTTTTACCAGCACGATTTCCTTTGTAAAGTTGAATTTTCCCTTCAACAGTAGCTGGGAAAATAAAGTCGTCTTTCGTCAGCCACTCAACCGACACACCCGCATTTGCTTGTTGGAAATCGGCAACTAAGCTATCACCAACATCGATATCTAAACTATCTGTCAAGCAAGTCAAGGTGTTCGTTTTCATATCATAGCCATAAATGCGCGTCAAGGTGACAAAGGCATGCTCGAAGTCATTCCCTAATAATAACAGGTAATCCTCATCTTCTGACATCGTCGCAAAAGAGAAACTCCCTTTCGGCACACTCGTTGTTAAAGAGCGTCTTTCCTTCGTTTTCACATCGTAATAATAAACTGTTCCACCATAATCCCACTCATCGTCACGGTTCAAGTCATCGAATAACAACATAAAACTCTCATCATTAGACACGTAACTCATACCGAAACGTTGCTCGTCTTCAAGAATAAGCTGAGTATCGCTGGATGCGACAGAAATTTTCTTCACTTGCTGCGTTCGGTCTTGTGGCAAAACACCTGCGCCATCAAGTTTATAAGTCAACTTATCAATTTCAGTCGTATTCGGTAATTTCTTTTCTTTGCCAAGTTTTTCTTCATCTTCATCAGATGCATTTTTCTTAGTCGTTTGATAATAAATCGAAGCACTATTCTTCGTCCAAATATACTTCGAAACACCTTCTTTTTCTTCCGTCAAAGCAAAAGAGCTCCCGCCATCTAAAGGCATCAGCATCACTTGCATCTTTTTATCCTTATTCGCATTGCTCAAAAAAGATAAGTATTTCCCGTTCGGCGACACTTGCAAGGACGCTTGTCGCGTTCCCGCATCTCCCCAGCGACGACGCTCCTTAGTCGTTTGATCAATACTATAAATTAAAGAATGATAACTATTTTCATCTTTATTAGGAGTTGTTTCCAAATAAAAAACTTTATTTCCATGCACGACAGGCTGTCCCAGGCTTTTCAGCTCAAACAGGCTATCCATTTTCAGACCTTCTTTTTTCAAGTAATCAATCCTCCTTGTGAATGCGCTAACTAAATTAGACCATAAGCGAGAAAAAATGTAAAGCTGTTAATTACGTCATAAGCTCCTATTAATGAGTTTAGTACATGTATAAGACGGTCATCATTTTTAAGAGAGGAATGGAACAATGGACGGAAAAGAACCCTCACATAGCTTCAGACAACATCGTCCTCCAATATCACTTAGATATTGAAGGGGAAGAGAGTGATCGAGTGTTGCGTCATGCGTATCTAAATAGTTATTATCAAACT
>CAZLGI010000266.1:1662-1877 GCA_964558995.1 uncultured Carnobacteriaceae bacterium
ATTATTAAGGCAAGTGAAGAACGACTAAATCTCACTCAATACAACTATACAAAAGTCGATGAAATACCTTTTGATTTTGAACGTCGCCGTTTCAGTGTTGTGGTAGAGGATCATACAGGTAAAGCTCAAATGATTACCAAAGGTGCCATTGAAGAAATGGTGTCAGTCTCTGATTATGTAGACTATGGTGGGGAGATTCACGAGTTGACGGATGA
>CAZLGI010000267.1:0-1857 GCA_964558995.1 uncultured Carnobacteriaceae bacterium
TTACTAGGATTAATTTAAGTTTATATATTTTTTTGGAATAATAATGATTGAAAAGGAGAATAATATAAAAACCCCAACCACTAGCTTCAGCTAATAGTTGGGGCTTGTTCATTTCTTAACGCTCATTCAGTGCTTCGTTTAATAATTTATTCACGACGCCTGGGTTTGCTTGGCCTTTTGTTTTTTGCATCACTTGACCAACTAGGAAGCCTTTTGCACGGTCTTTACCGGCTTTGAAGTCGTCCACTGATTGTTGGTTGTTATCAAGGATATCATTGATGATTGGCAATAATTGCGCTGGGTCGGATAGTTGAATTAGTCCTGCCTTCTCAACTACTTTTTGCGCATCTCCGCCTTTTGTCGCTAGGAGACGGAATACTTTCTTAGCCATTTTTGAACTAATTGTACCGTCGTTAATTAAGGTAATCATCCCAGCTAAGTTGTCAGGTGTTAAGCTTGTTTCCTCTAACTCTAACTTCTCGCTATTTAAATAGGCTGATACTTCACCCATTAACCAGTTTGATGCTTGTTTTGGATCTGCGCCTGCTTCGATTGTTGCTTCGAAGAAATCAGACATGTCTCTTGTTAAAGTTAGAACCATTGCATCATATTCAGGTAAATCGAAATTCTCGATGTACTTCTTACGACGCTCTTTTGGCAAAGCAGGAATGGAAGCTCTTACTTCGTCAATCCAAGCTTCGTCAATTTCTAATACTGGTACATCTGGTTCAGGGAAGTAACGGTAATCACTTTCGCCTTCTTTAACACGCATTAAAATCGTTTCCCCAGTTGCTTCGTCATAACGGCGTGTTTCTTGTTGAATCTCTCCGCCAGCATTTAATACTTGCGCTTGACGAATTTCTTCGTGAGCAAGACCACGACGTACAAAGTTTAATGAGTTCAAGTTTTTAAGTTCTGCTTTTGTACCGAATTTTTCTTGTCCGTATGGGCGGATTGAAATATTCGCATCACAACGCATTGAACCCTCTTCCATTTTCACGTCAGAAACGCCTGTATACATAATCACTTCGCGAACAGCTTCTAAGTAAGCATAAGCTTCTTCAGGTGAACGCATGTCTGCTTCAGAAACAATCTCAATTAGAGGCGTTCCTTGACGGTTCAAGTCTACGTATGAGAAGCCATCTGTTCCGTGAGTGTTTTTCCCTGCGTCTTCTTCTAAGTGAACACGCTCAATACGGATTTTTTTCTTTTTGCCTTCAACTTCAATTTCAATCCAACCGTTGTATCCAATTGGCTTGTCTAATTGTGAAATTTGATAAGCTTTTGGATTATCTGGATAGAAATAGTTTTTACGGTCGAAGCTTGTTGAACGGTTGATTTCACAGTTCAATGCAAGAGCTGCTTTCATTCCGAACTCAACTGCGCCTTTATTTAATACTGGTAAAACACCTGGGAAACCCCAGTCTACTTCGTTTGTGTTTGTGTTAGGTTCTGCCCCAAAATGTGCTGGTGCTGGGGAGAATATTTTTGAATTGGTTTTTAATTCCACGTGAATCTCTAAGCCGATAACTGTTTCATAATTCATTTTATTCGCCTCCTACATATTTGGGTGTTTTGTGTGATAGTCATTTGCTTGTTCTAGCGCAAATGCGGCTTGGTAAAGTTTACTTTCTTCAAAGTGGTTTCCAATTAATTGAATTCCCATTGGCAAGCCTTCAATTGTGAAGCCACCTGGTAAGGAAATCGCAGGAACACCTGCTAAGTTTGTGCTTACTGTTAATAGGTCAGCCATGTACATTGCTAATGGATCATCTTGTTTCTCACCAAATTTGTAGGCTGGTGTTGTTGTGGTTGGGCCTAAGATAAAGTCATAGCTTTCAAAAATACGAGCAAAGT
>CAZLGI010000268.1:0-1855 GCA_964558995.1 uncultured Carnobacteriaceae bacterium
CATACACCCTCTAACTGGCGAATAGTCCATCAAATCAGCTTGTTTAATCGTCTGGATATACCAAGCAGAAAAATCTTCTTTTTGTAAATTACTCATGTTTTTGCTCCTTTTGGTCTTTTTTGATAAAAAAATAAGCATACGTCATCCTCAATAAGGACGAAATATACTTTATTCCGCGGTACCACCTTGATTGGCTTTCTAAAAAAGCCCCACTCTGTCTTGATAACGGCAGACAACCGGTCTATGACTTGTAATGCGATAGGTAGGTTCGATCAATCAGCGGGGTGCTTTTTTCTCAGCAAAATAAAAGCTCTCTTTACCCTTGATTCATTTACTAGTCCTTTCGATGTGCACTCATATTCTAAGCGAAACCGAGCAAAAGTTCAATCATTACTTTACTTTTGCTCGGTTTCAGCCTATCTTATGAGATTTTTATGTTAAAAAAGACTAAAAGAACCTACTTTTTTCCGTCTCCAATTTTTTGTTGTAATTTTTCTAACTCATCCATCGTATGTTCTAAATTTTCTTTGTGCCATTTCATACCCATTGTCACTTTGCTTAAGCGTAGGGGTAATTCATGTTCTTCACTAAGTAACAATACTTTATAAATCATCATCCCTTTTTTCAATTGAATGCCATCTAGCTCTTCATGAGGGATAATAATCGGCTCTGATTTCTTGTTGATTTTCCCTGACAATTTACCAAGTGGAATGATGATGATTGAATCTTCTTCCAGACTCATCACAAAATAACCACCCTTAATTAGCTGCGCATAAGCACCCAATAAGAAAAATTCGCCTACACTTGGCGCAAGCTGTGCGTAGACTAGGGTTCGCTCGGTGCGTTCATTCAGTAATCCAAGTTGCGTCATATGTTCATGGATTTCATCTATTGATAGTATTAATCCCATTTATTTCGCTCCTCCATCGTTCCGATCTAATTTAAGTGTACGCAATCGACCTTTATAAAATCAACTAAAAAACCTCTTCTGATTTTAAAATTGTTATTTCTTTCTTTTTATAATTATATAGGCTAAAATTAAGATAGAGAAGACGGTTACATTTATGAAAAGGGAGATGACGATATGTTAGGTGATTACAGTAACATTTTAGTGCCTGTTGATAATTCGGAACAGTCTAACTACTCATTTAAGCAAGCAGTTGGTATCGCTCAACGAAATAATGCAAAACTAAGAGTTGCTTTTGTTGAAGACAATCGAAACGTTTCCGTTGCGCCGGAGTATACGCCTCTACGTGCTAGTGATTTCAAATCTAGAGCTGACACGACTTTCGTTGATTATTTAGTCGCTTATGGGAAAGAAGCTGGTGTTGAAATCGAAAGTACCGTAACAAGTGGTAACCCTATGACCATAATCGCTGAAACCTTACCAAAAGAATATCCAACAGACTTAATAGTCATTGGTGCAACTGGTAAAGGTGCCGTAACACGTGCATTAGTTGGCTCTGTTTCTGACTATGTCGTTAAAAATGCACCTTGTGACGTCCTTGTAGTAAGAGAATAATTTTATATATATTGAAAAAACCGTTCAGCCAAGGCTGAGCGGTTTTTATTTTTCCTAGTAATAAGAAATATCATAAATTTCTATTTCATATCTTTCTTCGACTTCATTTATAATTTGATCAACTATTTTCTGAGCAATAACCGCTGAACTACTGACAACTGAAATGCCCACACAACCAACCGTTTGGACATCTTGTTCCGCTACTTCTGCCAAACTCGCGTTGTACCGCTGATGCATGCGGTCGATAATACTTTTAATCGTTCTTCTTTTATCTTTTAGTGAATAAGAATCGAAAATTCGAAAAGTAATTGAGACATTCAAAAAAGCCAATGA
>CAZLGI010000269.1:0-1828 GCA_964558995.1 uncultured Carnobacteriaceae bacterium
TTGGACTCAGTCGGCTGGACGACAAATTTATTTTTGTAAATGCCTAAAATCGTACCACTCATGGAAGCCCTCCTCTCTTAGTCTTTCAATGATTCCGAGAATGCACTCAAAATCTCGGACTGACTCTTGGCCACAAAGTTTTGGCCATCAAAGATCTCCTTTGGTCTGGCCCATCGGGCGGAACCATGATACTGGTTCTGTTCATCTACTTCTCAACCTTCTTTTTTCCCGCGGTAAAAACGGATCTGCACGTAAATCCCATAGAGGATAATCACGAGACTTCCGATTAAAAAGAGTGGGTTGCGAGCCGCCAGCAGTTGCTGTGCAGTTTGAATCGGGTGGCGGGCTGTTTCTGCCATGACCCGCCATAAATCAGCTGTTGTGAACGAAAATTTAAGTTCCGCAAAGCCTAACAGTAGCTGGACCAGAATCAACAGACAAAATAGTGAAATAAAAATGGTAATGATATACCACAGTCTCCCAGTCTTCCCATTATTTTTTAGTCTGTATGTCCACTTGCTTCAATGTTCATTTTTAAGTATGCATCGATGAACGGATCTAAGTCGCCATCCATGACCGATTGGATATTTCCTGTTTCATGATCGGTTCGATGGTCTTTTACCATTGAATAAGGATGGAATACGTAAGAACGAATTTGAGAACCCCAGCCAATTTCTTTCTGTTCGCCTCGAATTTCAGCTAATTCTTTTTCGCGTTCTTCTTCTTCAAGTTGGAATAATTTAGCTTTCAACATACCCATTGCAGTTTCTCTGTTTTGGATTTGTGAACGTTGTGCCTGACTTTGTACCGCAATCCCGGTTGGAATGTGAGTAATACGAATTGCAGATGATGTTTTGTTAACGTGCTGTCCACCTGCACCACTCGCACGGTATGTATCAATGCGCAAGTCATCTGAATTCACTTCGATTTCATTGTTGTCAGCAGTAATTTCTGGCATGACATCAATCGAACAGAAGGACGTATGTCTTCTTCCAGCTGAGTCAAATGGTGAGATTCGAACTAATCGATGAACGCCTCGCTCTGATCTAAGGTAACCATAAGCGTTTAGCCCTTTAATCAAGAGCGTCACACTTTTAATGCCGGCTTCGTCTCCAGCCTGGTAGTCCAATGTTTCAACACTAAAACCTTTATGATCAGCCCAACGTGTGTACATTCGGTGTAACAAACTACCCCAGTCCTGCGACTCGGTTCCACCTGCACCTGGATGGATTTCCAGGATGGCATTATTTTTATCGTGTGGACCGTTCAACAGCATTGTCAATTCATACTCTGACAGTGCTGCTTCAAATAACTCAACTTTTTCTTCAAGCTCTTCTTCAAAGCCTTCTTCTGGTTCTTCTTTTACCAACTCATAAACCACTTCAACTTCTTCTTGCATCTCAACCAGTTTATTAAAGGTTTCATAGACAGATTTCAATTGATTGGTTTCATTGATTACGTCTTGGGCTGAATCAGAATCATTCCAAAAATCTGAATCTAACATGCGATTTTCAAGTTCGGCGATATCTGCTTCTAAAGTCTCTAAGTCAAAGAGACCCCCTAAAGCTATTTATTTTTTCTGATGATTCTTCTAAAAACGATTTGATTTCACTTAATTCCATCATGTTTCCTCCTGATTAATTCGCTTAATATGGTGTTTTAGTAACAAAAACTACAGAGTGAAAAGTTAAAAATCTTTCACCCCGTAGTTTATCATTTTTTAAGCATTTTTCCCGTGACAGTGTTTGAATTTCTTGCCACTTCCACAAGGACATGGTTCGTTACGACCGATTTTATTGCTTGTTACTGGTTGTTGTTTTTCTTCTTG
>CAZLGI010000270.1:0-1814 GCA_964558995.1 uncultured Carnobacteriaceae bacterium
TTACCATTAGATGAAGCTGCACGTAAAGAATTATTAGACGCTAACCACGGTATGGCAATCCAAGCATTGCGTGTATTAGGTATGTCTTACCGTTACATTGATGAATTGCCTGGTGAGTTCAACACAGAAACTTTAGAGCATGATTTAATCTTCGCTGGTATGGTTGGGGAAATTGACCCTGAGCGTCCAGAAGCTAAAGACTCTATCGCTACTGCAAAACAAGCGGGTATCCGTACTGTTATGATTACTGGTGACCACAAAGATACTGCCGCAGCTATCGCAGCTCGTTTAGGTATCATTGAAGAAGGTCAAGAAGAAGCAGTTACAACTGGTGCACACTTAAACGAAATAACTGATGAAGAATTAGCAGCAAATGTTGAACAATACTCAGTTTACGCGCGTGTATCTCCAGAACATAAAGTTCGTATCGTATCTGCATGGCAATCACACGATAAAGTTGTTGCGATGACTGGTGACGGTGTTAATGACGCGCCTTCATTGAAACAAGCTGATATCGGTATTGGTATGGGTATCACCGGTACAGAAGTTTCTAAAGGTGCTTCTGACATGGTACTTGCTGATGACAACTTCGCGACAATCATCACTGCAATCGAAGAAGGACGTAAAGTATTCTCAAATATCCAAAAAGCGGTTCAATTCTTACTATCTGCTAACTTGGGTGAGGTTATGACTTTATTCGTTGCAACATTGGTTGGACAATCTTAGAACCTATCCATATCTTATGGATCAACTTAGTAACTGATACCTTCCCTGCAATTGCTTTAGGTCTTGAAGGGGCGGAATCTGATGTAATGGAACACAAACCTCGTGGGCGTTCTGGTAACTTATTATCAAATGGTGTATTACCATCAATTATTTACCAAGGTATCTATGAAGGTGCTGTAACATTATTTGTATTCTGGTATGGTCGTTACCAAATGGGTGTGCCATTGGAAGATGCAGAAGCTATGGCCTTCTTAACATTAGCATTCATCCAATTATTCCACGCTTACAACTCTAAGTCAGTATTCAAGTCTTTATTCGCTTCAAATCCATTCGACAATAAGTGGTTAAACATCGCAGTATTAGCTTCAACAGTATTGATGTTAATTACTGTATTCATACCAGGTCTAAACGACGCCTTCGGTACTGTTCACTTGTTAGGTGACCCAATGGCTATGGAAATGTGGGCTGTAATTCTATTAGCTGCTGCTTCTGTAGTACTTTACGTAGAAATCGGTAAATTTATTATCCGTGCTACTGGTTGGGATGAAAAATTTGATGCAAGTTCTGACTTAAATAAATAATTATTTTAATTACAAGCTTTTTAAGCTAAATAAGGGCTGTGACACTTCCGTCACAGCCCTTTTTGATTTGCATCAAACAGATATTAGTAGCATTAAATAACATGAGGGAATATCATATAAAATACTAGCTATATACGCATAAATGAAAATACTGTCTTCATTCATTTATCGCATTATTGGGGTTTGCAATTTTTGCTTGTCTACCTATCAACTTCTTGCTAATATAAAAATATAAATAAATTCTATTCTAATAATAAAGGTGGTTTTAAATGCGTAATACGATCAACAATCAACTACATCGTTTTTTATATCTATTCTTCGGTAAAACTGAAATAAAACCCTTATTCTTCTATACAGTAGCAAGCATTTTTATATTATTTGGCCTAAGTGTTCAATCGCCCAGTTCTTTGATATCTGGTTATTGGACAATCCTTTTATCGCCTAGTAATCTAATTACGGATTATTTTGAAGTTGGTGGAATAGGTGCAACTTTTTTTAACGTAGGAA
>CAZLGI010000271.1:0-1800 GCA_964558995.1 uncultured Carnobacteriaceae bacterium
CAGAGAAAGGAGGGAAATAACCAATGTTAGTACCTAAACGTGTAAAACACCGTCGTGAATTCCGTGGAAAAATGCGCGGAGAAGCAAAACGTGGTAAAGAAGTAGTATTCGGTGAATACGGTCTACAAGCTATCGATACTAAATGGATTACAAACCGTCAAATCGAAGCTGCTCGTATCGCTATGACTCGTTACATGAAACGTGGTGGGAAAGTTTGGATTAAAATCTTCCCTCATAAATCATACACATCCAAAGCAATCGGTGTTCGTATGGGTTCTGGTAAAGGAGCTCCAGAAGGTTGGGTAGCACCAGTTAAACGTGGAAAAATCATGTTTGAAGTTGGTGGCGTATCTGAAGAAGTAGCACGCGAAGCTTTAAGATTGGCATCACATAAATTGCCAGTTAGAACTAAAATCGTAAAACGTGCAGAAATTGGTGGTGAATCGAATGAAAGCTAATGAAATCAAAGAATTATCCACTGCTGAAATGATTGAAAAAGAAAAAGAATTCAAAGAAGAGCTGTTCAACCTACGATTCCAACTTGCTACAGGGAGTCTAGAAAATACTGCTCGATTGAAAGAAGTACGTAAGTCAATTGCACGCATTAAAACTGTGCTTCGTCAACAAGAATTGCAAAATCAGTAATTCAGCAAAGGAGGTAACTATAAATGACTGAAGAACGTAATGATCGTAAAGTCTACCAAGGCGTTGTAGTTTCCGATAAGATGGACAAAACTATCGTTGTAGAAGTTTCTACATATAAAAAGCATCCTACTTACGGTAAACGAGTGAGATATTCTAAAAAATACAAATCTCATGATGAAAACAACAAAGCTAAAATGGGTGACGTTGTAAGAATTATGGAAACTCGTCCACTATCAAAAACGAAATATTTCCGTTTACTAGAGATCGTGGAAGAATCCGTTATTATCTAATAGAATAACTTATCCCTAATCCGGAAGGAGGAAAACTGAAGTGATACAAACAGAATCCCGTATGAATGTTGCCGATAACTCAGGCGCAAGAGAAGTTATGACGATTAAGGTCCTAGGTGGATCTGGTCGTAAATATGCGAACATTGGTGACGTCGTTGTCGCAACAGTTAAACAAGCAACACCCGGTGGCGTTGTCAAAAAAGGTGAAATTGTTAAAGCTGTAATTGTTCGTACTAAAACAGGTGCTCACAGAAAAGACGGTTCTTACATCAAGTTTGATGATAATGCTTGTGTAATTATTCGTGACGACAAGAGCCCACGTGGAACACGTATTTTCGGACCAGTTGCTCGTGAATTACGCGACAGTAACTACATGAAGATCGTATCCCTAGCTCCAGAAGTATTGTAAGAATTGTAATGATCTAAGGAGGTGCACAACACATGCACGTAAAAACTGGCGATAAAGTTAAAGTGATTACCGGGAAAGACAAAGGTAAAGAAGGAGTTATCCTTAAATCTCTACCTAAAGAAGACCGTGTGATCGTAGAAGGCATTAACATTGTTAAGAAACATCGCAAAGCTTCCCAATCCAACTTAAGTGGTGGAATTCTTGAAGAAGAGGCAGCTATCCATGTGTCTAATGTTATGCTGATTGATCCTAAAACAGGTGAGCCTACTAAAGTGGGTTACAAATTTCAAGACGATAAAAAAGTTCGATACTCTAAAAAGTCTGGCGAAATTATCGATTAATATTTGAAGAAAGGAGGATCTTGTTCAATGAACCGTTTGAAAGAAAAATTTATCAATGAAATCACACCATCTTTGGTGGAGAAATTCAACTATAGTTCCGTTATGGAAGTTCCTA
>CAZLGI010000272.1:0-1787 GCA_964558995.1 uncultured Carnobacteriaceae bacterium
ATGTTCGTAGCGTTTTAGAAAAAGGTATCAGCCGTAATCCATTCGAACGAGAATTAGGTGAATAAAAGTTAGCTTCTTTTTATTATTTGGAAAAAAATAATCCCAATTGTAGCACCAGAACTATCGATTAACACATCAAATGCGCTCGGTCCTCGACCAGGCACAAAAGCTTGATGGACTTCATCGCTAATAGCGTAAAGAACACTAATCAGTAAGGCGTAGCCAAACGCCTTCTTGCCAGTCACCCCGCTAAAATGAAGGGCATTGGCGCTAAGTACACCAAGGATTAGGTAAACGGTAAGATGTGCGCCTTTTCGTAAGATAAGGTGGATCGTATCATAATCAAAACTGCCGTCCGGTAAGAATTGTAAAATAAACCCTACAATGCTACCACTTAAAGAGCCGGAATCACTGCCTTGTTGAGCTGAAAATGAAAAGATAATTGCCATCCAGGCTAGGACAGCAGCCCAGCTAAGCCATTTTTTAATTTGCATAGTAGGTGCCTCATTTCGTAGTTTGTCATACCTTTTTATTATAGCATTTAATCTAACTAGAAATAACCACATGGAGGATTTATGAATCAAAAATATCTAATCGCAAAAACATTTAAGAAAAAAGGGAGTGCCGCCATTTCATTGGCAAAAGTTCCTGACTTTTTCACATACATTCCTAGTTTAGAAGCGACTTTCAAACGGAGCGCAGAGTTTTTAATCATCAGTGCCGATAGCGAAAAGCCATTAGACGAGTCATGGCCTGAGTATGCACCGTTAGAAGAAGCTGAAACAAAGGACGCATTTGAGAAAATGACTCATGAAAAAACAACGAGATAACCAATCTTTATAGTGGTCAATTTAATGAAAGACAAAGAGGAGGGATGATCTAACTCTTTGTCTTTTTTGACTTGTTCATCGTTATGTCTTGTTATAAAGGTTGTGGGCAGTATGATTACATTTTGTCGCTTATTGTTCGTATTGGAAAAATGCGTTAATTATATATATTGAATTGAAAGAATTAAGGTTAAATTGTCTATTTATGATATGAAAATAACACGATGCATATATAACAATATATGATAGAATGTCATAGTTTGATTGGTTAAGAGCATATCGAACATTGCACTGCGATATGACTGGTTACACAATGAAATAAAAAACAAACAAGAGGAGAGAAAGAATGAAGAAAAGGTTAAAAGTATCAAAAGGTATGCGTGTAGTTGTTATGGCAGTAGCAATCGTTGCTTTACTGGTGATTGGGAGTGGCGTTTATCGTCATGCAACAGCCGGAGGTATTTCTTTTGTTAAGCCATTAGTAGCAAGCGCAGAGGTTGTGAAACCATACGAACCAACCCCAAATGATATTTTGAGTGCAAAAGATGCACATGAAGAAATGAAACTTAAAAACTTAAAAGAAGCAATTATAGAAGTAGAAGAATTAGCTCGCGTAGCTGAGGAAGAAAAAAAGGTTGAAGAAGAGCGCCTTGCTGAAGATGCAAGATTAGCTGAAGAACAATTAGCCGAAGAAACACAAAGCGAAGACACCTATGTAGTAAGCACATCGACATCATCGTCCACATCTGAGACATCCACTGAGACAGCATCAAGCCAAACTCAAACATCACAAACATCACAAACGTCACAAACAACTCAAACAACTGAACCAGCCAAAACAGAATCAGCACCACCAGCCCAAGCAAGTGCACCAACACCGCCACCTGCACCAGCACAACCAGCAGCAATCGGTCCAAACAAAATCGGTATTGCAGGAATCTATAAATCATATGTGAGATA
>CAZLGI010000273.1:0-1773 GCA_964558995.1 uncultured Carnobacteriaceae bacterium
TTAAAATCGAAGTAAGCTCGCCTTTTTTTCCTAAATATTGAATAATTGTCAATATTAATACGATACCAAACAGGACCATACCCGTTGCGGCTGCCATACCATAATCATATTGTTCATAGAATTTACGGTATAAATAATAAACCAGTGTTGTTGCAGATCCCGCTGGACCAGGACGGCCATTAAATAACGCGAATACTTCATCAAAGACTTTAAAGCCATTGATAACCGATACTACCGTTAATAAGAAAATCGTTGGTCGAAGGAGTGGCAATGTAATATTCCAAAAACGTTGCCAACCATTAGCTCCATCTACTTTTGCCGCTTGATAATAATTTTCATTGATATTACCTAAACCGACTAGAAGCAGTAAGATATTAAATCCTAAACCTTTCCAGATGGCCATAATAATTACCGCTGGCATTGCCAGATCCGGATCTTGTAGCCACTGCATCCCGTCAATTCCGAAAATGCCTAAAAAGTAATTAATCAAACCATAATTAGAGTGGTATAACCAACTCCAAACAATGGAAACAGCAACAGTAGAAGTAACAAAGGGTAAGAAATAAACCGTTCTAAAAAATCCTTTAATAAAGGGAATCTCATTCAGTAATAAAGCAATTCCTAAAGACAGAATTAATGAAATGGGCACAACCCATAAAACATACATCGCAGTATTTTTTAGGGCTTTATAAAATTTTGGGTCAGTTAATAATTCTGTGTAATTACCTAAACCTCGCTCTTCTACAATACCCGTGAAAATATTGTAATCCGTATAAAACGACATATCCACTGACTTAAGAATTGGGTAAATCGTGAACACACCGATGATAACTAACATTGGTAGTAAATATAAAAAGGCTTGTACGATAGATTTAAAATCCTTCTTCTTATTCATCATAGCTATTACCTACTTGTGCATCAGTAGTAGCAGCCTTGTCTATTTTTTTGTCATCCTTATCAAATAATGAAATCCCTTCAGGATCAGCTGTTAAATAGACGAGACTATTTTCTTCTAAATCTTCGGATAAATCAGACGCAATAATTTCTTCACCTTGATATTCAAGGTGCACTGTTTGGTCTTTACCAACAATTTCTACACGTTTAACATGCGCTTGAATTAGATATTCAGTTGCATCACTCAGTTGAATATATTCAGGACGAATCCCTAATGTATGCCACTCGTCCTCAAATAAATCATGACTTGGATTCAACGCTTTTGATGCGCGTGTAAATTTATTAATCACAGGCGTTCCGATAAAGTTAGCAACAAATAAGTTAGCTGGTTGACGGTAAAGTGAAACTGGATCAGTCATTTGTTGGATATGACCATCATTAAGTACCATGACATTATCCGCAATACGTAACACTTCTTCTTGGTCATGTGTTACAAACACTGTAGTAATTCCAGTTTCTTGTTGAATACGACGAATTTCTTCACGCATTTCAATACGTAAACGGGCATCTAAGTTTGATAAAGGCTCGTCCATTAATAAAATTTTCGGTTCTTTGGCGAGCGCTCGACTAATCGCAACCCTTTGTTGTTGACCACCCGATAATTGACGTGGGTATTTATCTAATTGATCTTGAATACGCGTCAACTTCGCCATTTCTTCCGCACGCTCAATTCGATCACGTTTATTCATCTTCGCCATTTTCAATGGGAACATGATATTCTCACGCACGGTCATATGTGGGTAAAGTGCATAGTTTTGGAATACCATCGCAACTTCACGTTTAACAGGGTCCATTTTCGTCACTTCTTGGCCATCACAG
>CAZLGI010000274.1:0-1772 GCA_964558995.1 uncultured Carnobacteriaceae bacterium
AAGTAAGATGTTTCCGAAGAGCCACCCATCGCAAACTCATCCATATTCAATTTCCCAACGTTAACTGCACCAGCTTCTTTTAGCTTAGCGACTACCGTTGCGTCATAAATTGGATTAAAGTCTTCCAGCATGCGACTTGCTGCTGTTGTGATTAAGTCTTTTGTCACGATATTATCTTTGATACCTAGTGGAATCCCTTTTAATAACGGACTATCAGCATAGCCTGCTTTGTCAGCTGCTGCTGCTTGTTCGAGAGCCGCTTCTTCGTTTAAGTTTAAGAATGCGCCGACATCTGCATCTGTTTTCTCGATACGGTCAAAGGCTGCTTTCGTTAATTCAACGGAAGAGTACTCTTTATTTACTAAACCGTCATGCAAGCTTGAAATTGTTTCGTTAAAAACACTCATGCACCTTCCACCTCGCTATCTAAAATTGCTGGAACTTGAATCATGCCATGATCAGAATGTCTGACATTTCTAAATAATAACTCACGCGCTGGTCCTTCAACCGCAACGTCTTCACGCATGATATTTTTTAATTCCAAGCCATGTGTCGTTACTGGTACGTCAGTTGTATTAACTTTTTCTAATTGTCCCATCATTTCAATGATTTCATCCATTTGTTCGACAAAATGAGTGATCTCTTCGGGTTGAAATTCTAATTTCGATAAATTTGCAACATGATGTACTTGTTCTTCAGTAATTGCCATCATTTCCCCTTCTTTCTTTTACTCTTTAGTTTTGCTAGTCTCCATTATTATATTTTAGCATAAAAAGGTGATGAGTCCGCCTTTTTAATCAAAAATATGGAAATTAAAGGTTTGACTATTTTGTTCTCTTGCTAAAAATGCTTCTAAACCATCAACCGATTCAATCTCAATTTCGATTTGAATGTTTTGTGGCAGATACTGGGTTGCCGCATCTGTCACATGTTGGGTGAAGGCTATAATTTCTGTTACCCCATAAAATTGTGTCATAATATCAATTTTTAAGGATAACAGTTGTCCTTTATTATAATGCCCAACTCCGGTCACACCGCTCAAGTTCGGGAAGAAATCTTGAATCCGTCCCTTGAAGTTGGCAAAATGTGAGGCATCTTCTGATTCAGTTGTGGTTGGGAAAAGGATTTTTTCATCATCGCGCTCTAACCATTCCGATACTCGGTTCCCCTCACTTGATAACCCTTCGTGGGTATAAATGCCGCCAGCTAAGTCATCTTGAGGTGCTTGGACAAAAATGCCTACCATAATCGGAACATTTGCTAAAGCTTCATCCTCTCTCAAACGCGAAACAATCTGGTCGCCGTAAGCTTTCGCTTGTTCGATTAGCATCGTCAGATCAATTTCTTGTTGATAAAAGACAAAGTTCTGATTCTCGTCAGCAACGCTATAGTAATCAATTTGATTCATTGCTAAACCAATCGCAAGGCCACCAATTTTATAACCAGCATCAGTTTGAACCATAAAGTTCTGTTCTAAAATTTGATCTAAGTAGATTGGATTTCGTGAATCGGGCTCTGTACTGCCATTACTTGTTGGGTTCAAACCTAAAGGATTTTCTTCAGATTGTCGTCTAAGCCAGTTAGTAGCCGTATCTTCATCGATATACTGACCTTCTTGGAAAATATATTCATCAGTTGGAAAAACAGTTTTAGCCACTTCTAATAAGCCACTCTCAAAGTCTTTCATGTTTACTGGTGAATTTAAGGACAGGCTGACGCCACGATTTTCGCTTGATTGATATTTTCCATCAACAATTAAGGCACGATAATAG
>CAZLGI010000275.1:0-1756 GCA_964558995.1 uncultured Carnobacteriaceae bacterium
GCGTTGACGAATATCTTCTTGTGTAAATACTCCTGTGTTAAGTTGGTTAACTAATGTCAAGTTTTTGTATTGAATATCAGAAATTTCTTCAAAAATTGGGTCTAAATGACTAATCTCTCTATTACCAATCGTTTCGCTAAGAATATTCTTGAACATATTATCACCTCTCAATTGTGTAGGAATCTTAATTCCATAATACAGCAGTGGATGTAGAGACGCTAATGAAATGCAACAGCAAAATGTTCTTCAGAGAAGTGTCATACAAAACTTAAGGCTTTACAAAATAGACCCATTTTTTTATCTTTCTGGCCTAGCTTCGCCTATCTTATCCCATTCTTCTCGTAAAATTCCCATGCGAATCGAATCATAGTAACGGCCGTCATAATAACGGACTTTACGAATTCGAGCTTCCATCGTCATACCTAGCTTTTCACCAACCCGCATCATTCGATGATTGCCAGACCAGGTTGTAAAGCCAACCCGAACAAGCGGCAGCGTTTTGAAAAGATGATTGAACCACATACGGAATACTGAGGTACCAATGCCACGTCCCCAATTTTCACCTTCATATAGAATAATTCCAGTTTCTAACCAAAGAGAAGCTTCGTGCTCCCAATAATAGGAAACAATGCCAATTAATTTGTCGTTCATTTCAATTCCCCAAAAATCATCACAATTCAGCCAACGTTCTGCGTTTTTGCTAAACTCTTCAAAGGTTTGGGCTTTGTGCGGATAATAAGGGGCATCCCATTTTTTCCACTCAGGTGCTTCATCTTTGAAGGCAAGTTCCCAGAATGAATGCAAATCATTTTCGTTCATTGGACGAATAGTTAGGTCTTTGTCTGTATACATTGTGTTCCTCTTTTCGTATTAATGTTAGCTTAAATATACCATTGATATGGAAAAATGCTATCATAAGGTAAACAAGTAATTATCACTCGATTAAAGGGGCAAAGCAGGCATGAAATTAGATAAACTTTATACATTCGTTGAACAAAAGCTAGGGAACGACACAACTGGACACGATCTAAACCATATTAAAAGGGTTGAAAATTTAGCGGTCCAAATCGCGAAACAAGAAAATATGTCCGATCACGCTATCGAACTTATTCGAGCTGCTGTTTTGCTACACGATATTATTGATGAGAAATTGACGGATAACGTTGAAGAGGAAAAACAGGCTGTGTTGACTATTTTGGAAGAGAGCGACGCGACTGCTGATGAAATTGCGATTATTAACGATACGATTGAAAATATGTCCTACTCCAAAAACCTTTTGAAAAAGCATAAACTGACTAAAGTAGGTGAGGTTGTGCAAGATGCAGATCGTTTGGATGCAATCGGTGCGATTGGAATTGCTCGAACGTTTTACTACGGCGGCTCAAAAGGCCATGCCATGTATGATGAATCGACGCCAATAAGCGGTGCAGACTTAGATGAAGAAACTTATCGCAACTCTAAAAATGTCGTCAACCATTTTTACGAAAAACTATTAAGATTAGAAGACTCAATGAATACTGAAGCAGCCAAAAAAATTGCCAAAAGCCGGACTAAATTTATGCAAGCTTACTTAAACCAGTTGTCAGGAGAGATTGCAGGGGAGCAGTAGCCGCGGTATGCGTCAAACTCCCTAGAGTTACCTCCGGCCATGCCTCCAATCTGTCGCTTTTCCAACAAGAATTCTTCAACAAAAACTCCAATTCAGACGTTAACCCATCCACTTTTGCGACTTATGTTGTATAATAACTGAAAGCGC
>CAZLGI010000276.1:0-1730 GCA_964558995.1 uncultured Carnobacteriaceae bacterium
GTCCGGAGACAATCGCTAAGTTACTCATTAATTTTTCAATTGGCTTAACAACGCGTCCAGCTATCACATAGGACATCACAATGCTGACTAGAATGAGTGCAATCGTAACACCAATCAAGCTGATACGAGTGACCTCAAGCGCATTATTGACTTCAATAGGATCTAAATAAGTGACATAGAGCCAATTATTATAATCAGATTTAGTATAAATCAAACTTGTATCCTGCTTGGCATCAACAAATTCTGTCATGACACCTGTTTCTAATTGGTTCGAAGTATCACGGACTTCCTTGATGTTAGTTGATGTAAAGACGAACTCGTCGTCATTAGTGTTTGCTGAGTAAATAATTTCATCATTCCGATTAACAATATAAAAAGGCGTAACAGCATCGGTTACTTCTAAAAGCGAGTCGATACTGGTATTCGGAATTTGAGCCATACCGACTGCTAGTTTGTCGCGTGAGAAGACAGGCAGCAGACTAACCGATATAATGCCGGCATCATCTGGTATCCAGTATAGGTTCTGATCTCTTCCTTCTATATAAAAGTTCTTAAACTCGGATAGTTGATCTTCTGACATTTGTTTCAAGCTATGATTGTCGACCCGCCACTGTTGATCAGTGCTAATAAAGGAATAAATAGTGCCAGGCAAACTAAAACTAGAGAAATAATTAAGCTGAGAAGTAATTTCTCGGTATTTACGAAAATTCTGAATGCCTAAAGGTTCTTGGACCATATCGTAAAAGTCATTAGTCGTACTGTAAGCATTAAAAGATTTCTCGATTGTTTGAATCTCACGCTCAAACGTATTTTTTATTTGGTTAGTTGTCATAACCTTGCTATCCTGAATATTTTTAGTGACCGATTCTTTTGTTGAAGAATAAATGAAAGACATTGTAAAGATTGAAATTAACATACCCAAGATTGCGAGAACGAAGAATAAACGCGTAAAAGATGTTCCGTGTTTTCCCTGTGATAGCGAAAACCGCTTTTCCTTTTTGGGACCTTTAAAGGAAATAGCATTCATTATTTTAACCTCCTACTTGAAAATCTTAAAAAACAAAACACTAAACTTAAGATTTATGATAGCGTTTCATTCTTTTCTAGTATACCATATAACTAAGCTTGTTCGGTACATGAATTTTTACGTAGCTTGTATAATCATTACGTCAGAAGTAATCATTTTCCATGGCTGAGACTAACATCATTGCTAGCTACAAGCCGACGCAAAAAGATTATATACGTAACGACAGATATTTCTTATTATGTAAGGGGTATCAAAGCAAGAGGCTCAGTTGTTTCAGCCAATAAAAAACAAGGAGAAGATTGATTCATGGCTATTTTTAATATTTTAGATTATGGCGCAATTGGAGACGGGCAAACAGACGTATCCGTTAGTTTTCAAAAGGCGATTACGGCAGCTACAGAACAAGGTGGAGGAACGATTTATGTACCGTCAGGGACATTTATGACGACCTCAATTCGTTTGACAAGCAATATGACACTTGACGTTAGTCCAGGTGCGACGGTTTCTTTTATTGCTGATCAAACTGTTTATCCAGTTGTTCATTCACGTTGGGAAGGTTGGACACGTGATGTGTATCAATCTTGTATTTATGCAGAAGACGCAACAAACATCACAATCACAGGTGGTGGCGTAATTGAAGGTAACGGCGAATACTGGTGGGATATCTTCCGCAATCGTCGTGATGAATTAAAATTCCCAAGAC
>CAZLGI010000277.1:0-1716 GCA_964558995.1 uncultured Carnobacteriaceae bacterium
TAGTTGAGTCGGAGAAAATCCATTTTGCTCCGCCACCATGTGCTGGCATGCTAATTTTACGGTAATGCTTCGCTTGGTTCCGAGCCAATTCTTCCGAAGTTAAATCGTACATCGACCCATCTGCGGTATGATAATTTTCATAACCAGGAGTATGGCGGTCCCAAACTCGACGCGCACCCTCTTCACGGTTATATTCACCTTCAATAATCGGGAAGCCTTTGCTACGTTGCTCCCAACTACCTTCTGTTCCAATCGATAGATCAGCATAATCAGTGATTGATGCACCTAAACGACGGTAAGCAAGGATACGAGCGCCTGATGGATCCCATTTTTTGTGCAAATCCAGCATGGCTTTTGCTTCTTCTTCAGGAACGGTCTGATTTCCTGCTTCCCAAACTAAAATCGATGGGGAGTTACGGAAATAAATAATCATATCGCGGAAGGCTTTAACTCGGATTTTATACGATTCCGGACTGTAGACGCCGCCGATTGTACTTCCCTCGCCATCAACACCTGGCTGAACCGCAACTAAACCTAACCGATCCGACGCGTCAATATCACTCGGTGCACCCGCTGAGTGACCCCAACGAATAAAGTTCCCGCCTGCTTCCTTCATTAATTCGTGAATGTAGTCGTGCATCCAATTCGGAAACGCCGCTCCGACTCCTGCCCACTCGTTCGTTGGTCTTTGACCCCAGCCTCGTAGTTTGGTTTGATGGCCATTGATAAAGAACCCTTGATTATTGGTGAATTCAAATGTACGAACGCCGTGGTTAACCGTTTGACGGTCGATGATTTCGCCGTTTCGTTTGATTGCTGTTTCTACTTCATAAATGTGTGGGTAGTCTGGTGACCAACGCTTTACATTTTCCAAAGTGCCGGACAAGCTTACAACTTGTTTCTCGCCAGCCGTAACTTTTGCTGCTTCAGACAGCGTTAGTACCGTTTCACCTGCAGCGTCTTTTACCGTTACTAAGATTTCCGCCTCTTGATCGTCTGCGTAATCATTTTGAACTTCTGCTTCGATGACAATACCGGCAGTGTTTTCTGTTATGTCTTGGTTGTAAGCATAAACTCCTTGCGTTTCTAAATAACTATATAATGGCAAGCTTGTATGTAATTTATCTTTGACGTGTAAATGAACGTTTCGGTAAATACCGCCGTGAGTTGGATGCCAGTGAGAGTCATGCCAACTTAAAATTGCGTCAGTTCCTTCTGCATAATATGGGAATGAATTATCTACCATAATTGCTAGCGTATTCATTTCTTCGCCAAACTTAACGTAATCGGTTAAGTCATAACCAAAAGCAATGAAGCCGGTTTCGTTTTTCCCAGCTAATTTTTCCCCATTAATATAGACATCTGCAGCTTGACGTACTCCTTCAAATTCCACATAAATCTTTTTGTCTGCCCAAGATTCATCTAATTTGAATGTTTTACGGTACCACGTTTTCCCAGTAAACATACTTCGTTCACCATTATGCCCACCTTCCATAAAATTATCAAAGGTATCGATATCATTGTAGGTGTGCGGTAAGCTGACTGATTCCCAGCCGCTCGTGTCCACATCGATTTTATATGCTTCCGGAACATCATCTTTGATGAACTTCCAGTCGATATTCATATTTTTTATGATTGACAAAAAATCCACATCCATTCAAATCATTTATTTTACTCTTACTATGTTAGCATTCTTTTCACTTTTTTCAAAGGAAA
>CAZLGI010000278.1:0-1710 GCA_964558995.1 uncultured Carnobacteriaceae bacterium
TAATTAGTCGAGTAATGTTTTGCTTGGAGCGATGTAAGCTGCGGCGTTTGTTGTCCTGATCAAGCAATTGCCGTTGTGCTTGTGGCATATTTTCGTTGCGCGTTTTGTCGTGGTCGGTTGCCTGGGAAAATCCCAGAATGACGGGTTTTTCATAGTGGTACAGTTCGATTACATCGCCTGAATGGACGATTTTTTGGTGCACAACCTTTAAGGTTGGTTCAATGTTTTTCATATTTACTGTCCTCTCGATAGTGTAATTTTGGACTCAAGTGTCCTTTTAAACAAGTAAAGGGTGCCCCTGAGAGGGGCACGAGAGGGAGCGTGCGAGCTACCGCTCGGTCTCCCTCATCATTGATCTGTAGGTCACCTTAAGTGTGTAATAGACTTCTTCAAATGCCTCGACAGGGTCTACATCAAATTCGGGTGTTTCAAATTTAGCGGGGACGCTCATATCATTTGTTTTAAGATAACCTTGCTGCGATTTACTCATTTCAACCAACTCTTTCGCTTGATCGCCAAAAACCATAGTCAGACCGTCTTTTGACGTGCGCGACAGAGCGACTCTCAGCCCAAATTGATCTCTTAGATCAGCTGGCAGGATGGACGCATCGGCTCGCTGCATGCCTATGATCATGAAAACACGAAGAGCTCGGCCTTTTAAGATTATCTGTTTGAGAATTTTTTCAACTTCTGCTTTTTCCTTACGATCAAGTGATGCTAAAAAGGCAGGATATTCATCAAAGACGATGAAATATGGTGATTCAATACGTTTGCTGTCCAACATTCGCTTTTGACGCTCAAGTAACTCGTTATTAGCTTTTCGCAGTACTTGAAGTACCTCCTCTGCACTCTGGCCATAAACAGGCTCGTATAAATGGTTACTCACGGCCATTAAATCGGCCATTTTTGGATCAATTACGGTTATCTTTGCCCCTATTAATTGAAATTGAGTCAGCAGGTGTAACAGAAAATAGCTTTTTCCTGATCCCGTGCCCCCGCTGATTAGTGCGTGTGGGCTTTCATCAATATCCCAATCTCTTCTTTTCGTGATAGGTATGCGATTCGTGTCATTGTATTGCAGAATATCAAAGACTTTCAGCTGTTCATCTGGTTCTTTGAAAAATTTATATTCAGCATGTGAATAATCGCGACTTACTTCATACGATTCTAATTCTCGTTGCATGAGTGATTGGAAGAGCTTTTTATTTGTTTCGTCTGTCATATCATTCATCTCTCTTTCGTCGAGGCCATCCAGACGGCCTTTAATGATTATTTTTTCATCGGTCACAGCGTATTGCAGCTTGACGGAGTACCCTGTTTCTTGGTTGTGTCGTTTTCCCACATAAATCCAACGGGCTAATTTGAGTTCCACTTCAATTGATTCAAAGAAATATCGGTCGTACTGATGTAATACATACAATAGTAGGCAGAAAAGGAAGAGTGGTATAACACTCTTCCAAATTTGCATACAAATGACTGCAATTGAAACGGCGATTACGAGCCACATGGAACGTAATCGCATAGGATTGGCTGTCACCGTATAAAAACGCGTTTTAGGGGCACTTTTACGCATTTACAGCCACCAATGATTCGGCAATCACGTTCATACGCGTTTCGCCGCCACTGTAGTTCGGATACAACGTAATTTGAGGATTAATTGCTTTAACAGCAATGTTATTTTCAACTTCTTCTTCCGAGAATAATGGATTA
>CAZLGI010000279.1:0-1707 GCA_964558995.1 uncultured Carnobacteriaceae bacterium
AAAATCCTATAGTCTTCGTCAATGCTTTTCAATAAACCACTCTCTAAAGCAAGCGTCTCCGCATGTTTTAAGACTTCATAAATGGCACCGCGAGCCTTAATTGTTCCCGCTATTTGCAAGGAATCATCACGCTTTAAGTATAAATCCCCTTGAATGTCAGTGTGGTAAACAGCTTCTAACTGCTCTTTCATTTTAGGAATTAAGGTTAATTCCGATTCGATAATGCCATTTGTTTTTTTCGTATCTGGAAACACCTCTACTAAATACGACGCAAAACGATTAAGACGCGCCTCAGCATCATTGATATCTGCTTTTGAAAAACGGGATGCTTTTTGAGCTTCAGCAACCGTTTTTTGCAAAGTGTTTTTCCAAAATACATTCTTCGTTTCTTTGATATTTTCCAATAAATCTGTCATGTCCAACCTCCAGAATTCAACCATCATATGTGTTTAATGTATCATAAAAAGCGACAATTTGATATGGAAGCCGAGATAGCATTAGAAATCTCTAACAGAACATTCTTTGGTTGATTTCTGAAGCTGATGTATACTTCATATAATGAATGTAGGAAGGGGATAATTATGACAAATCATCAGCAAGTTGAACTCGTTTTTTACGCCTCATCTTCACTTTTGGAGGGTCCTCATTGGGACGTTGCGAGTCAACGTCTCTATGTGGTCTCGATAAAAGGCGAAATGATTTATGCCATTGACACTAAAACAAATGAAGTTACGTCTTATCCAACTGAAGGACCAGTTGGCTGTGCCGTTGTTGACGATGCAGGCATGATAATTTCAGCAGAACAAGCCGGCATTTTCAAAACAGATCCACAAACAAAAGAAAAAACGTATCTCACACAAGTTAACAATGATGATCGCATGCGTTTTAATGATGGAAAGTTAGATCCAAAAGGGCGTTTCGTAGTCGGAACAATGAGTTTAGGAGAAAGTTATCAGGGAGAAGCTGCTCTATATATTATCGAAAAAGACGCTAGTAGCAAGGTGCTCTTGCCGAATATCACACTTTCCAATGGATTAGCTTGGACCGAAGACGGCAGAACGATGTATTACATCGACACGCCCACTAAAAAAGTCGGCAAGTATGCCTATGATTTGGAAAAAGGAGCCGCTACGTTTGAAAAATACGTCATCGAAATAACGGATGGCAGTGTACCAGATGGCATGTGCATCGATAAAAATGGCATGCTTTGGGTGGCACAATATGGCAATGGGAAAGTTTGTCAGTGGAATCCAGCCAATGGAGATAAATTGCGAGAAATTTTATTGCCAGTCGATAATGTGACCTCTTGTTGTTTTGGTGGAGCTGATATGTCAGATCTTTATATCACTACTGCAGCGAATCCGGATAAAAAAGAAGTGCTCGCGGGTGGCTTGTTTTTGCTCAATAATGCGATATAGTAAATGTTCTTATAATTAACTATAACATTAAGGAAGAGGAGTTGCGTTGTCGATATCCCTAGGTGTTATCGGAATAACGGGAATCGGTTGAGAGTTACGCCAAACAATGCTTAAATATAATTACGAAAGACTAACGACAATTGTACTGATTGTTTTCGCGGTCATGTTTCTCTTGGAGTTAGTCACTAATAAAACTAAAGCGGTGTTTAAGTGAGAGTAGCATTTATTTTATCTAACAAGAGTTGTTTGAAAAGGTCGAGTTAAGTTACGAAAATCTATATGGACAAAG
>CAZLGI010000280.1:0-1682 GCA_964558995.1 uncultured Carnobacteriaceae bacterium
AACGTTGGTTGTATTCCTTCTAAAGCTTTAATTGCTGCAGGTCACCGTTATCAAGATGCTTTAGATTCATCAGTATTTGGTGTAACGGCTGAGAATGTGAAGCTTGACTTCACTCAAACTCAATCATGGAAAGACAATACAGTAGTTAAAACTTTGACAAGTGGTGTTGAATACTTGTTAAAGAAAAACAAAGTTGAAATCATTATGGGAACAGCTTTCTTCAATGATGCAGAAACATTACGTGTGTTCACTGAAGATGCAGCTCAAACATATACTTTCAAAAATGCAATTGTTGCAACAGGTAGTCGTCCAATCGAAATCAAAGGTTTCAAATTTGGTGGACGTATTATCGATTCAACAGGTGGCTTGAACTTAACAGAAGTTCCTAAGAAACTTGTTATTGTTGGTGGTGGGGTTGTTGGTACTGAGCTAGGAACTGCATACGCAAACCTAGGTTCAGAAGTAACAATTCTTGAAGGTTCACCACAATTGTTGCCAGCATTTGAAAAAGACATGGTTAAACTTGTTGAGAATTCTTTCAATAAAAAAGGCATCAAATATGTTACAAACGCGATGGCTAAAGAAGCAATCGACAAAGGTGACAGCGTAACTGTAAAATACGAAGCAGACGGAAAAGAAGAAGTTCTTGATGCTGACTACGTAATGGTTACTGTTGGACGTCGTGCTAACACTGATGATTTAGGACTAGATGTACTTGGTGTTGAACTAACTGATCGTGGATTAGTTAAAGTAGACAACCAAGGTCGCACAAACGTGAAGAACATTTACGCAATTGGCGATATTACACCTGGTGCTGCATTAGCTCACAAAGCTAGCTACGAAGGAAAAATCGCTGCTGAAGCAATTTCAGGTAAACCATCTGCAATTGACTACAGTGCAATGCCTTCAGTTTCATTTACTGACCCAGAATTGGCATCAGTAGGTTTAACTCAAAAAGAAGCTAAAGAGCAAGGGTTAGATGTTAAAGTTTCTAAATTCCCATTATCTGGTAACGGCCGTGCGTTGTCATTAAACGCAACAGAAGGCTTTGTACGTCTAGTGACTACAAAAGAAGATAATGTGATTGTTGGAGGACAAGTAGCAGGAGTTAGCGCAAGTGATGTTATTGCTGAAATTGGTTTAGCAATTGAATCTGGCATGAACGCTGAAGATATCACATTGACAATTCACTCACACCCATCATTGTCTGAGACAGTTATGGATGCAGCTGAATTGGCTCTAGGGCTTCCAATCCACATTTAATTCAATAGAATATTAGTTAAGAGGCCTTGAACTTGTTTTCAAGGCCTCTTTTTCATATGATAGAGGTAGAAACAACAGGTAAAGGAGAAGCAGGCTCATGCAAAATTACGAATACCCAATTGAATTAGATTGGACTTATGATGAGATGGATCAAGTGATTCAATTATGGCGTGCAGTTGAATTGGCTTATGAAACTGGGATTAACCGAGAAGAATTCTTAAGGCGTTACCGAGGCTTTAAGGAAATTGTCCCTGCCAAAGGGGAAGAAAAGCATTATGCACGAGAGTTTGAAAAACTGTCAGGCTATTCCTTGTATCACGCTGTAAAAGCTGCTCGAGAAAGTGACAAACCGAAAATAAAATTAGAAAAAAGAAGGTAGGCAAAAAGATGGATTATGTTTCAATGGCAAAATTAGTTCG
>CAZLGI010000281.1:0-1676 GCA_964558995.1 uncultured Carnobacteriaceae bacterium
GCTAAGTCCTCAGCGCTCTCATTGATGTTACGAATGATTTCAGCTAGTTGCGTTTGCAGGTCATTTGCAGATTGACTTAATTCCGCAACTTCTCCGCCACCTTTGATTTCCAAAGCTTCTTGATTCAATATTCCTGTTGCAAGTGTACGTAATCTTGTTGCGACACGTTTAATCGGTCTTGAAATACTATGCGCAAATAGAACGGTAATAATAATACTTATAATAACAACCGCAAGTAAAATCCCAACCATATAGATAATGGATTGATTAATACGATCAATTAAGTCTTTTGCTTGTAACATCATTTCAGCAGAACGTGCACTTGATAATGTTATAATTTCTGATTGAATAGAATCGGCTTTTAAGTTGATATAATGCATATTTGAAACAGCTTCATCGACTTGTTGATTTACCATTGGAGCCAGAATATCAGAGACAACTTCATCTTCCCAATCGCTAATCATTTTAAAGATTCGATGATTTGCCTGTGAATCATCATGAGAAAGAATGATTTCTTGATGTTCCCCACTCCAATTGGAATAGTTATTATACGCACCAACGTTATTAGAGTTAGCAGTCAGCAAATAGCTTCTAATCGCTACATTTCGCTGTGACATATAATAGGCAATTTTTTCGTAGTTTTGCATAATAACAATATCTTCTTCGACCAGTTTTTCTACCTCATCTCGTGTATTAGCGAAGGTCAGATAGTTTGATATTCCCAGACCCAACATGAACATCAAAATGATTGAAAAGGCTGCCAAAATTTTCGTGCGAATAGAACGGTTTCCTAGAGCTAGGTCCCGCCATCGCAGCTTACTTATGTTACCTTTCATACTTTTCCAATCAATTTTAGGAAGTTTTTTCCTAATTTTTTTCTGCTCATGCTTCTTTTCCACTGTATCCAAACCTTCATCCCCTTAAATAAGATAATTTATTTCTATACTTATCTCTATATATCGGTTAGATGGAGGAGTTTGTTAAATATAATTCGACTAATTCAATTTAAATATACTGACTTCATTCGTCATTTGTCCTGCGAGCTGTGCCATTTGATTTGAATTTTTCGTGATTTCTTCCATTGTGTTGTCAATTTGTTGTGATGCAGCTGAAGTTTCCTCTACGCCTGCAGCCGTTTCTTCTGATACAGAAACAATTTCATCAACTGTATCATTCATTTGTTTACTTGTTTCATTTAGAACTTTAATTTTATCATTTATGCCTGCTATATTAGTCACAACTGTGTCCAATGAGCCTGAAATTTGGTCAAAGATTGTACTTGTATGCTTAATGTCTTCTAAACCAACTCTCACTTCCTGAGATCCTTCTTGTAAAGATGATGCCACTAAGTTTGATTCTAGTTGAATATTTGAAACAAATTGAGTGATTTCCTTGACTGATTCAGCAACTTGTTCTGATAATTTTCTGACTTCTTCTGCAACAACTGAAAATCCACGACCATGTTCTCCGGCTCTAGCTGCTTCAATCGCTGAGTTTAGCGCTAGCAAATTCGTTTGATTAGAAACATTTTGAATAATCGTGACTAGTTTACTAATTTCTTGTGTCTCTTTATCTAATTTCGCCATTTTTTCAGTCGCTTCCTCAACAATCACATAGATCCGTTCCATTTGTTGACTTGAAGAAGTATGCCACATTTACATTTATGCAGGATCCGT
>CAZLGI010000282.1:0-1674 GCA_964558995.1 uncultured Carnobacteriaceae bacterium
AATGAACTTCAGCAAAAAAGTCATCTGGAAGCTCATCATAGGTAGTTCCTGCTTCTAATAAGGCATTTAATTCAAGTTGCTTAAAATATAAGACTTTTGAAACGTTAGACTGCTTAATGCTACGAAGCAATTTTCCATCCGTATAAGCATATGGTAGAATATTCGCAAAGAAAAAATAAAATGGCAATAAACTAAATAAGAAAAAGTAAAAACTAATTTCACCCACAAACATAAATGAAACAGCATAAAGTAAAACCGCTGTGATTAAATTAATAATGACACCACCGGCTAAATAAAGAAAATAAGGTTTGTCTTCATAAGCCTTCTTTCCTGGCGGACTCATCAAGCACTGTCCTAACATACCTTGGACGCGTGACTTCTCCCTAGAAAACGAGCGTGTTTGTGCGTCGTATCTAAAAAATGGTATTTGGAAGGAAATTAACTGATACCCAGTTAATTTCCCAAACACTAAATGTCCTGCTTCGTGTAGAAAAATATGCACGGAAATTGTTAAAAACATGATTAGAACACTAAGCATCAACTTCCAAAATGGAATGAGGTTAACGATATCGCTAGGTACGATGCCATTACCTTGAAAGTAGCCAAAAGTCAAAGCTGCTATGACGATAAAACTTAATATTTTTTGACTCGGTTTCACACATCATTCCCCCTCGTGCCTGTTTCAAGCTTCAATTCTGGGAAAAGTAAGTCTAAAATGTCCAATGTTAAACGACGACTTTCTCCTTGATAAGGATAAATATGCATCATCATCATTGGATTAAAGTTCGCCTCAATCACTCCGTAGTTTGCTTCATCATGATTAGCTGGCTCATTGTAATCAACAATCATCATATCGATTCCAGCAATATTTGCACCCAGATGACCTGTCATCTCCGCCGCGATTTGTTTGTAACTCTCATGAACACGGTCAGTAAAATCGATTGAATCACCACCCGTACTCACGTTTGAATTATCACGTAAATAAACTAACTCATCTTTAGCCGGGATAGAATCAAAATCATGACGCTGTTCTTCCAAAGTCAATCGTTCAATTTTACCTAATTGGATTTTTTCTAGAGGTGTACGGTGGTTAACGCCACGTAATGGGTTTGAGTTCTTTTCCTCTACCAATTCACGTATCGTGCGTTCACCATCACCAGTCACATTAGCTGGCACACGTAATAAGACGGCTTTCGTCTGATCGCCAATAACAAAGAAACGATATTCTGTTCCAACAACAAAATCTTCAATCAAAATCGTACTATCTTCCGAAAATGCAATTTCGACCGCTTCCTTAAAGGAGGCTTCTTTTGCCCCTTCACGGAAAATCGTGATACCTAAGCCGTAGTTGGTTGATTTTGGTTTAATAACAAAAGCCTTTTTGGCAAAAAGTTGATAATCTGCCCAAGCGTCTTCTATTTTATGATACTCGCTACTCTTAGGAACAGAGAAACCATGTCTTGCTAAAATTTTCTTCGTGACGACTTTATTTTCCATAATCAGAGGAGCGATATAAGTATCTTTTGCACTCATATTCCCATTTTTAACATATTCAATATGGTCGTCATATTTTAATGATAAGAACTGGTCACTTCGATCTAGCAAATCAATTTCCAATCCTTTTTGGATCGCATCAAATAATAGAATTTGTGTCGATAACTCCATGTCTTCAAA
>CAZLGI010000283.1:0-1674 GCA_964558995.1 uncultured Carnobacteriaceae bacterium
AAGGGTGCATTCCCAACATGGCTTGCTCCAGTACAAGCAACTGTTATTCCAGTTAACTTAGACCTACATGCTGATAAAGCTTATGAGCTGAAAAATCGTATGGCAACATTAGGCATGCGTGTTGAAGTTGACGATCGTAATGAAAAAATGGGTTACAAAATCCGTGGCTCACAAACTCAAAAGATTCCATACCAAATTGTAATTGGAGACAAAGAAGTCGAAGAGGGTACAGTTACAATCCGTCGTTACGGCGAGAAACAAATGAATACTATGCCAATTGAAGACTACTTAAACATGATTGAAGACGAGATAAAAACATTTAAGTAAGGAGTGGCTGAATGTTACGCGATAAATTAATGCAACTGTTAGATGAACGAGAAGAAGAGATGATTGCACTACGACGTGAATTCCATGAAAATCCAGAATTATCACATTTTGAGAGTGAAACAGCTGACAAGATTGCAGCATTTTATAAAGGAAAAGATGTCGTTGTTCAACGCAATATCGGAAATGGCTTTGGTATCGTTGTAACAATTGAAGGAAATGCTCCTGGAAAAACAATAGGGCTGCGTGCAGATTTTGACGCACTGCCGATTACAGAAGAAACAGGTCTTCCTTTTGCCAGTAAAAACGAAGGTGTCATGCATGCGTGTGGTCATGATGGTCACACGGCATACTTGATGATTTTAGCCGATAGTTTGCTTCAATTGAGAGATGATTGGGCAGGTACGATTAAAATTGTTCACCAAAATGCTGAAGAAGTTCCGCCATCCGGTGGGAAGAGTATGGCTCAGTCAGGTGTCTTGGATGATGTAGATGAGATTTATGGCATCCACTTTTTCCCAGACATTGAAACAGGCGAGGTTCATTACACAAGTGGTTGGGCATTTGCCGGCTGCAGCGATTTAACGATTAAGATTCAAGGTAAAGGTGGACACGGTTCAATGCCGCACCTAACCAACGATGCGATTGTTGCTGCTTCTTCCTTAGTGATGGATATTCAAACGATTGTATCGAGACGGATTAATCCATACGATATGGCTGTTTTAACGATCGGGTCTTTTGAAGGGAACGGCGCTAGCAACGTGATTAAAGATAATTTAATCTTACGTGGCGATTCGCGCTACATGGATATCGAAGTCGGTAAGAAAATCGAAGTTGAACTGCGCAAACTATTGCGTGGCTTAGAAGAAAGTTATGATGTGACGACTGAGCTGGAGTATCTATGGGATTATCCACCTGTCTATAATCACCCAGAACAAACTGAAAAAGCAGTTGCTGCTTTGAAAAAGTTTGGAGAGGGCCACTATCTTAAAAAAGCTGCACCAATGTCACCGTCAAATGGGGCAGAGGATTTTGGTCAGTACTTACTGAAAATTCCAGGCTCCTTTATGAACGTTGGTTGTCGACCAGATGGGGATGAATATTTCATGAACCATCACCCGAAATTTGACCTCAACGAAAAAGCATTATTAATCGCGGCAAAATCAGTTGCGGATATTACGTTAACTGCTTTAGAAGTACAATAATAAAAGTGATGTAAAAAGGGTTGCTTTATTTTTTGGTTGTCGTATAATCTTTTATGGCTCTTGAAACAAACTTTTATTTGACAAGTATAAAATTCTGTAGTATGATATGATAGTTGAGAAAAGAAAGCAGAAGCACCCGCTTCTC
>CAZLGI010000284.1:0-1656 GCA_964558995.1 uncultured Carnobacteriaceae bacterium
AGCTAATAGTTTCTGCATTTCTAAACGCTTTTTTTGTGAGGATAGGTAAGCAGATAAGGAGTAAGGTCATGGAAACAAAAATATTTACATCGCAAACAATGGCTGAAGCTGGCCAGTTAATAAGAGAAGGGGAACTGATCGCCTTTCCGACTGAGACCGTTTATGGTTTAGGTGCGCTTGCATCCAACGACGAAGCTGTCAAAAAAGTCTACCAAGTAAAAGGCAGACCAAGCGATAATCCGTTGATCGTCCACGTGGCGTCAAAAGAGATTGCGCAGTACGTCAAATCAGTTCCAGAAATCGCGCTCCAATTAATGGACACGTTTTGGCCAGGTCCTTTGACGCTCATCTTCGAAGCGAAAGAAGGCATTTTCGCTCCGTCCGTCAATCCCAATATGACGACCGTGTCATTGCGGATGCCGAAGCAAGCTTTAGCACTGCAACTCATTGAAGAAGTAGGCTTTCCAATTGTTGGGCCAAGCGCAAATAAATCGGGCAAACCTAGTCCAACAGCTGTATCCCATGTTCAAAACGATATGCAAGGACGAATTGCAGGCATCATTGATGGAGGAACGACAGAAGTAGGAGTCGAGTCGACTGTTTTGGATTTAACTGATGAAAGAGGGCCGATTATTTTGCGTCCGGGATCGATTACACGTGAGATACTTCAAGAAACGCTAAACATGAAAGTCTGGTTGAATCATGAGCTAGCTAAGTTGGATGAAGATGATATTCCAAAAGCACCAGGCATGAAGTATGTGCATTATTCGCCAACCCAGCCTGTGATTTTAGTTGATGGCGCTATGAAGGATTGGAAAACATTAATCAAAAACTTGAAACAAGAAGGTAAAACGATTGGAGTTCTTGCGTCAGATGAAACGTTGAAGCAACTTAATGATTTAACAGACGCACAATTCTCTCTAGGTGACAAAGGCAAACCAGAAGAAGCTTCTAAAGCCTTATACGCTGGTTTGCGTTACTTTGATGAAAAGTCAGAAGACGTGGCAATTATTTTGGCAGAGGCTTATCCTAAAGCTGGGATTGGCGACGCATTAATGAATCGAATGGAAAAGGCAGCTTCAAGTATCTATCCAGAATAAGTGTGGTATACTATTAGAAATTTGATTAGAATTCAGTGAGGAATGGTGACTATATGTTTGATAAAGAATTGTTTGAAGCGATTGAGAACGAAAAGAATCGACAAGAAACGGGTATCGAATTAATCGCATCTGAAAACTTTGTATCTGAAGACGTATTAAAAGCACAAGGAAGCATCTTAACGAATAAATATGCAGAAGGCTATCCAGGTAAACGTTACTATGGTGGTTGTGAATTTGTTGATGTGATTGAAAATTTAGCAATTTCAAGATTAAAAGACCTTTTCCAAGCTGAATATGCCAACGTGCAGCCTCACTCAGGTAGCCAGGCGAATATGGCGGCTTACCGCGTATTAGTGAAACCAGAAGATAAAATTCTAGGAATGGACTTGAATCACGGCGGTCACCTAACGCATGGTTCACACGTAAACTTTAGCGGACAAACTTATAATTTTGTTTCTTACGGTATTGATTCTGAAACAGAAGTCATTGATTATGAAGCAGTTCGTCAAATCGCTTTAGAAGAAAAGCCTCAATTAATTGTTGCAGGGGCAAGTGC
>CAZLGI010000285.1:0-1648 GCA_964558995.1 uncultured Carnobacteriaceae bacterium
ATTTTACCAAAATGCTACTTGAAAATTATGATCCCGCTCGAATTATCATATATTCACGCGATGAGTTTAAACAAGATTTAATGAAGAAAGAACTGACGCATGATTACCCAGAAAAAGTTTCTAAATTACGATTTTTTATTGGGGATGTAAGAGATAAAGATCGTTTATACCGAGCATTCTCAGGAGTAGACTTTGTCATTCATGCTGCAGCGATGAAACAGGTAACAGCAAGTGAGTATAACCCATTTGAAGCGATTAAGACGAATATTCACGGTGCTCAAAACGTAGTTGACGCAGCATTAGATAACAATGTTGAAAAGGTAGTAGCTTTATCTACTGATAAAGCCGTAAACCCTATTAACTTATATGGTGGTACGAAATTAGTTTCGGATAAATTATTTGTATCTGCCAATGCATATAGTGGAGAAGACGGCACAGTATTTTCGGTTGTTCGTTATGGGAATGTGTCTGGTAGTCGTGGATCCGTTATCCCATTTTTTAGAGAACTACTAAACCAAGGCGATACCGTCTTACCGATTACGGATACTCAGATGACTCGTTTTTGGATGACACTTGATGATGCGGTAGAATTAGTGGTTAAAGCCTTACAAGAGTCAAAAGGTGGAGAAACATTTGTCTTCAAGAACCCGTCATACACTGTAACGGATATTGCTGAAGCCCTAAATCCGGGTGGAGAGATTGAAGTAGTGGGTATTCGTGAAGGTGAAAAAATCCATGAATCGATGATAACGAGTGACGATTCACGTGGTACATATGATTATGGGGATTACTATATTATCTATCCAAACTTCGAATGGTGGACAAAAGAGAAGAACTTTAAGCCAGGTGGAAAAAACATCGAAGATGGTTGGGAATATAATTCAGGTACCAATACGGAATGGTTAGATGTAGAAACATTACGCTCAAAAATTGATGAATTAGGACTTTAATTCGAGGAGGATTTTTAATGGATAAATTAGCAATTAATGGTGGTACACCAGTAAGTAAAGAGTATATCCCTTATGGAAAACAATCTGTTGATGAGGACGATATTCAAGCGGTCGTAGATGTTTTAAAAGGTGACTATTTAACGACGGGACCAAACATTGTAGCGTTTGAAGAAGCTTTGGTAGAACTTACAGGCGCAAAATATGCAGTGGCCATTTCAAATGGTACTTCTGCCCTTCACGCTGCTTGTTATGCCGCAGGTATAACAGAAGGTGACGAAGTCATTACAACACCTATTACATTTGCGGCGTCTGCAAATGCGGTATTATATTGTGGTGGCACGCCGGTTTTTGCTGATATCAATCCAGAAACATATAATATTGATCCTGCAAGTATCAAAGAGAAAATTACAAATAAAACGAAAGCCATTATTGCGGTTGATTTTACAGGACAAGCAGTAGAAGTAGATGAAATAAAAGCCATTTGTGAAAAATATAACCTTGTGTTTATTGAGGACTCAGCCCATTCAATCAATACGGAATATAAGGGGGAACAAATTGGCTCGCTAGCAGATATGACGACTCTCAGTTTTCACCCTGTAAAAACAATCACCACTGGTGAAGGTGGAGCTATTCTTACAAATGATGAGGCTTACTACAACAAAATGCTACTATTCCGCTCACACGGTATTACTCGCGAC
>CAZLGI010000286.1:0-1609 GCA_964558995.1 uncultured Carnobacteriaceae bacterium
TTGTTTTCGGGGTGATGCCATGTTTCTCATTATATTCTTCTTGAATTTGACGTCTTCGTTTCGTTTCATCAATTGCTCGTTCCATTGAATCGGTGATGCGATCAGCATACATAATAACTTTCCCATTTTCATTACGAGCCGCACGTCCAATTGTTTGAATTAATGCACGGTCACTACGTAAGAAGCCTTCTTTGTCTGCATCTAAGATTGTAACTAAAGATACCTCTGGCACGTCAAGACCTTCTCTTAATAGGTTAATCCCGATTAGAACATCAAACTCACCTAAACGTAGATCACGAATAATTTCCGTTCGTTCCAACGTTTTAATATCACTATGGAGGTATTTCACTTTAATACCAACTTCTTTCAAATAGTCGGTTAAGTCTTCTGACATTTTCTTAGTGAGGGTGGTAATAAAGACACGTTCATTTTTCTCAGTACGCTCATTAATTTCACTAATTAAGTCATCAATCTGACCTTCAATTGGTCGCACTTCAATAATTGGATCCAGTAGACCCGTTGGACGAATAATTTGTTGAGCAATATCAGAGGTCTGTTCGTATTCGTATGGTCCAGGCGTTGCTGAAATATACAAAATCTGATTGACATGATTCTCAAATTCTTCCAACTTTAATGGACGGTTATCTAAAGCTGACGGTAGACGGAAACCAAAATCGATTAAACGTTGCTTCCGTGCTCGGTCACCATTGTACATCCCTCTAACTTGTGGCATCGTCATATGTGATTCATCCACGACAATTAAGAAGTCATCTGGGAAGAAGTCTATCAAAGTATATGGCGCTTGACCGGGTTTACGCCCATCCATATGTCTGGAATAGTTCTCGATTCCGTTACAGTAACCCATCTCTAATAACATCTCGATATCATAATTCGTTCTTTGCTCGAGGCGTTGGGCTTCAATTAATTTATTTTCTTCACGTAACTCTGCCAAACGAACTTTTAATTCCGCACTAATGGTCTCAACCGCATGCAAGACTTGTCCTTCGTTAGCAACAAAGTGAGTGGCTGGGAAAATTGGGAAATGATCCACATCATTCTTGATTTCACCGGTTAAAACATCTACTTCACGAATGCGGTCAATTTCATCGCCAAAAAATTCAACTCGGATAGCTTCACTGTCACGAGACGCTAAGAACACTTCAACAACGTCACCCCGAACGCGGAATCTTCCTCGTTGGAAATCGATGTCGTTACGTTCAAATTGCATATCAACAAGTTGACGTAAAAAATCATCGCGTTCGATTTGCATACCTTTTCGAATGGATACGACATGTTCCTTATAGTTTTTCGGATTTACTAAACCATAAATACAAGAAACCGATGCAACAACAATCACATCGCGTCGCTCTAACAAAGAACTTGTCGCAGAGTGTCGTAACTTATCAATCTCATCGTTTACACTCGCTTCTTTTTCTATATAAGTATCACTTGAAGGAACATACGCCTCTGGTTGGTAGTAATCATAGTAACTGACAAAATATTCAACCGCATTGTTAGGGAAGAATTCTTTTAATTCACCATAAAGCTGTCCAGCTAGTGTTTTATTGTGTGCTAAAACTAAAGTAGGTTTATTTACTTCTGTAATCAC
>CAZLGI010000287.1:0-1588 GCA_964558995.1 uncultured Carnobacteriaceae bacterium
AATTAGAGAAGCTTTTTTGAAACCAGAGGGGGTCATGGTTCTTGATCCGGTTTTGGGGGATAATGGCTTTCTTTATCCAGGTTTCGATTACGACTACGTAACCGAGCTGCGCAAGCTGTGCCGCGAGGTCGACGTGTTGATTCCGAACATGACTGAGGCGAGCTTTCTATTGGAGAGGGCTTACCAATCAGGGCCGTATTCGGAAAAGCATATCGAAGACACGTTAAAAAGCCTTAGCCAAATAACGAAGCAACAAATCATCCTAACTGGCGTTTCTTTTGAAAAAGGGACAGTAGGGGCTGCGAGCTACCAAGCTGATGACGAGCAGATTTCTTATGCGGCTGGGAAGCATCATCCTGGACATTTTGATGGTGCTGGAGATTTATTCAGCAGCACGATTGCAGGTTTAATTTTCCAAAAGAAACCATTAACCTTTACGATTGAAACAGCCGTTACCTATGTGAACCGTGTGATTGCTCGGACGCTAGCAAGTGGCGCTGAGTTACGTTTCGGAGTTCAATTTGAAACAGATTTACCATATTTAATTAAGCAGCTTTATGAAGAGGAAACGTAAAAAGGAGTATGAGGAAATGGACGTAGGCGTGGTTTTACAACAAATGATTATGTTAATGCTGATGATTATTATTGGTTATATTGTCGCGGCGAGGAAGATATTCGATGATCACGCGATGATGAATTTCGCAACCTTGATAAACTATGTCACGATTCCAGCGATGGTGCTCGGGTCAACCGGAAGTGCTGGAGCAGCGGGGTCGAAGGCAGATAGTATTTTAGTGCTCCTATTAGCGTCTGGTGTTTATGGAGTAATGTTCTTAATGTCCTTATTCACACCAAAGCTGTTCCGCGTCAAAGCCGATGAAGTTGGTGTGATGCAATTTCTAACCGTTTTTTCAAATATTGGTTTCATGGGCTTTGCGGTTATTGAATCGATATTTGGCGGTGGGGGTTTATTTTACGCAGCTATTTACAATATTCCAAATGGACTTTTAATCTTCTCGCTCGGGGTTTACTTTTTGACAAAAGGGCGTGTTGAAAACACACTTAGTTTTCGAAAATTATTGTTGATGCCAGCTAATCTAGCGGCAATTATATCATTGATCCTTTTCCTATTTGATCTCAGTTTACCTGAGACAATCTTAAATACGGCAATTACTATTGGAGGCATCACGACGCCGCTTGCGATGATTTTAATCGGGATGGCAATGGTAAGTATCGATATTAAAGCAGCGATGAAAAACGTGAAAATGTATGCCTTTAGCTTTTTCCGCTTACTGATTTTGCCAATAGCAGTTTATTTTTTATTGTACAATTTGGTCAGCAACGAGTTAATGCTGGGTGTTTTTGTTCTACTAGCAGCCATGCCTGGTCCATCCATGGCGGTTACGCTGTCGACACAATATGAGGGGAATGTTGAATTCGCAACGACTTACGTTTTTATTTCAACGGTTTTATCAGTTGCGACAATTCCACTCATTAGCTTGTTATTAATTTGATTTTTTTAGGAGGATTTTCTCATGATTATAGAAAATGTTGCAATTGTTGGGCTGGGTGCCTTAGGAATCATGTA
>CAZLGI010000288.1:0-1573 GCA_964558995.1 uncultured Carnobacteriaceae bacterium
GTAAACATCTGGTAAGAAGTGCATTTCAATCTTTTTGATTCCATCTCCACGACAAGCTTCACAACGCCCGCCTTTTACGTTAAAACTAAAACGACCTTTTTTATAACCACGCATTTTTGCTTCGTTTGTTTGCGCGAATAATTCACGAACGTCATCGAAAACACCCGTATATGTTGCTGGGTTACTTCGTGGTGTACGCCCGATTGGACTTTGGTCGATATTAATGACTTTTTCAAGTGATTCATAGCCTGAAATACTATCATGTAATCCTGCTTTTTCAGTTGAACGACCAACTAAGCGCGCTAAAGCTGTTTTTAAAACGCTATTCACAAGTGATGATTTACCTGATCCCGACACTCCCGTTACAACGTTAAAACGTCCCAGTGGGAATTCAGCATCAACATTTTTCAAGTTGTTTTCGCGTGCTCCCTTAACAACGACACTACCTAAATCTTCGGTGCGTCGTTCTGTTGGAATGCCAATCATCTTTTTACCGGATAAATATTGTCCCGTAATAGAGTTTTTATTTTTTGAAACTTCTTCAGGGGTTCCGGCCGCAATAATTTGCCCGCCATTTTCTCCTGCCCCTGGACCAATATCGATTAGATAATCCGATTCAAGCATTGTTTCAGCATCATGCTCTACAACAATTAACGTATTCCCTAAGTCACGCATCGCTTTTAACGAATCAATTAAACGACCATTATCTCGTTGGTGTAAACCAATCGATGGCTCATCTAATACATACATGACGCCCGTTAAGTTGGAGCCAATCTGTGTTGCCAATCGAATACGTTGCGCTTCTCCACCGGATAAGGTTCCTGCTTGGCGGCTCAAGGTTAAATATTGTAAGCCGACATTTCTAAGGAAAATTAAACGATCTAATATTTCTTTTCGAATGGGTGCTGCAATCATATTGTTGCTTTCTGAAAGGTTTAACATTTCAAAAAAGTCCAAAGCATCTTCAATCGATAACTCACTTAAATCAGCGATGTCCATTTCATTGACCTTCACACTAAGGGCTTCGCGGTTTAGACGCTTCCCGTCACAAACTGGACAAGCTAGCTCGGTCATGTATTCGCGCATCACTCGGCGTGTATAATCACTTGAAGTGGTGTTGTAGCGGCGTTCAATATTAAGCATAACGCCTTCGAATACCATTTTAGAATCACGAACTTTTCCGAAATCATTTTTATAATGGAAACGGAACTCTTTTGTACCCGAACCATATAAAACGATATCGCGATGTTTTTTTGGTAAATCTTCAAATGGTGTGTCCATATCTACCTTGAATTGCTCCATCGCTTGTCTCAACATTTCAGGATAATACTTGGAACTGATTGGTTCCCATGGCGCAATCGCACCTTCTGCTAATGTTTTTGACGGGTCTGGAACGACTAGATCCATGTCTACAATTAATTTTTGACCTAAACCGTCACATTCATGACAAGCACCAAATGGCGCGTTGAACGAGAATAAACGTGGTTCCAAAGCCGGGATTGAAAATCCACAAACTGGACAAGCATGGTGCTCACTAAATACTAATTCCTCGCCATTCATTAAGTCAACGTTG
>CAZLGI010000289.1:0-1564 GCA_964558995.1 uncultured Carnobacteriaceae bacterium
AACAAACACAGGTGAAATAACCGTTAAGCCAGAAGAGTTTGTTCATTTGACTAAAGCATTGCGTCCACTACCAGATAAATATCATGGTTTAACAAACGTCGAACAAAAATACCGTCAACGTTATTTAGATCTAATCAGTAATGATGATAGCTACCAACGTTTCATTGATCGTAGCCGAATTATTAGTGAATTGCGTACGTATTTAAATAATCAAGGTTATTTAGAAGTAGAAACACCAGTCTTGCACAATATGGCAGGTGGCGCGAACGCTAGACCGTTTATCACTCACCATAATGCGTTAGATATGGAATTATATATGCGTATTGCTCTAGAATTACACTTAAAACGCCTAGTAATCGGAGGCATGGAAAAGGTTTATGAAATTGGTCGCGTATTCCGAAACGAAGGAATCGATACCACGCATAACCCAGAATTTACCATGCTTGAGTTGTATACAGCTTATACAGATTACAAAGACGTGATGAAATTAGTAGAAGGTATGTTTGAAACTGTTGCCCAGAAAGTTAAGGGAACAACGGACATTATGTTTAACGGACAAGAAATTAATTTGAAAGCTCCGTATGCACGTGTTCACATGGTTGACGCGATTAAAGAACAAACTGGCGTTGACTTCTGGGAGCAAATGTCTGATGAAGACGCACATAGACTTGCAAAAGAACATCGCGTACCTGTCACAGAACATATGACTGTCGGACATATTATCAATGAATTCTTTGAAGTACACGTTGAGCACACGATTGTTCAACCAACATTTATTTATGGACATCCAACAGCGATTTCGCCGTTAGCTCGTAAAAATAATGACGATGATCGTTTTACAGACCGTTTTGAATTCTTCATTATGGGGAACGAGTATGGGAATGCCTTCACTGAGCTGACAGACCCAATCGACCAACGCGAACGTTTCGAAGCGCAAGCGAAAGAGAAAGAACAAGGAAATGACGAAGCACACGGTGTAGACGAAGACTTCATTGAAGCTTTAGAACACGGTATGCCTCCAACAGGTGGACTTGGTATTGGAATCGACCGTATGGTTATGCTGTTAACGGACAGCCAATCAATCCGAGATATCTTACTTTTCCCAACAATGAGAAATCATTAAACAACTAGATAAACTGACGGAAAAAGTGGCGAAAAATATTTTGTCACTTTTTTCTCTTATTTAGTTGACGGATTCAGAAAACCATGGTATTATTTCAAAGGTGCTTTTGTACACAGTTTCCTGAAGGTAAATTCAGTCATGCTGACTGATCGTATGAGAGTCACAGCTTGATTTCAATCGGTTTTATATCGGTTTTATTATTTTTTCGAAAAAAATGGTTCACCTGGATGTGTGGACCTAGACGAAAACTTTGTGGAAGGAGGAAAATCAATGCCTACAATTAATCAATTAGTTCGTAAGTCTCGTAAAACTACTATTGAAAAATCTAAATCTCCTGCTTTAGGAAGAGGATTTAACAGTATGAAAAAAGCTCCAACAAGTTCAAACTCACCTCAAAAACGTGGTGTATGTACTCGTGTTGGTACAATGACACCTAAGAAA
>CAZLGI010000290.1:0-1555 GCA_964558995.1 uncultured Carnobacteriaceae bacterium
TCGTACAGGCAAAGGTCATAACAAACAAGACGGCCGGATAACCGGTAAACCAGCCTGCTTCCAGACTCGGAATGATTTGCATTAACGCCTTTGTAAGTACACCATTTTGACCATAGACATATAAATACCCGTTGTTTAACACCATCCCACTAAAGACTAGAGTTGACAAAAAGCCGACCCTTAAAATACTGGACCCTTTAATTTCAAAATATTCTGTGACTAATACAATAAATGTTCCAACAATATTTACAGTAATCGTTAAAGTCGTCGCTAATAGAAAGGAATTGAGTACCGCACGAATCGCACGACTCGAGCGAGAAATGCGTTCAAAAGCCGATAAGCTTAATTCCCCGTCCACCCAAAAAGTATCGATTAACACATTAATATTCGGCCAGATGAGTAATGCAAAAATAAACCAAGCAATAAATACGCAGAATAAGTAAAAAGGTAGTTTCACATGGAGGTTTGAATCTTTTAATTTCTCTGTGAATCCCTTGTTCATGTTAATCGCCCCCATATTCTAAAATGTCGTTTGGATCAATATACATCGTGAGTTCCTTATCTGACTCAATCATCGCATTCCCATCTTCTTTGACAATCATGCGGATGGTTGATCCTAAAGCTTCACATATGTATGTGGAGAACGTACCATAAAAAATTTGTTCAATAATTTTTGCAGGAATTGCTAAGTCCGTTGAACCTTCAGGCACCCATGTCTTAATTTTTTCTTCGCGAATATAATGTCTGCCCTTCGGATTAAAGGATTGGTTTGATGTGTTCTCGTTAACATATTCAATAAAAGGCGTCCCTAAAAAATTTGCATCCCCAATAAAGTTACAGACAAATTCAGTCGCCGATCGGTCGTAAATTTCTCGTGGTGTCCCAATCTGTTCAATCTTTCCATTATTGAAGACTGCGATATGATCCGAAATCTCAAGCGCTTCGTCCTGATCATGTGTGACGTAAATAGCCGTCATCCCTGTTTCTCGTTGAATACGTTTGAGTTCTAATCGCAATTGTTTTCTTAATTTCGCATCTAAATTGGATAGCGGCTCATCAAATAAAACAATCCCCGGCTTCTTCGCTAAAGCTCTAGCAATTGCGACTCGTTGTTGTTGCCCACCAGATAAATCGGAAACATTCTTATCCATTTGTTCTTCATTTAATTCGACAAGTTCGGCCAGTTCATAAACACGTTCTTCAATTTCTGCTTTGGATTTTTTACCAATCTTTAACCCGTAAGCAATATTGTCATAAACCGTCATCGTTGGGAATAAGGCGTAAGATTGGAAAATCATCCCTAAACCTCTTTTTTCAACAGGGGTTGAAATAATATTTTTCCCATTCACTTCGATTGTGCCTTCACTCGGATCGATAAAGCCCGCAATCGCTCGTAAAGTCGTAGTTTTCCCACAACCCGATGGCCCGAGCAAGGTAAAAAACTCCCCTTCTTTTATTTCCAGGTTCACATCATTTATCGCTATAAAATCGCCATATTTGACCTGTAGATTTTTTACTTCAATCATATTCATCTTCCTATTCTATGAAAATCATA
>CAZLGI010000291.1:0-1550 GCA_964558995.1 uncultured Carnobacteriaceae bacterium
GCCTTCAAATGCTTCTTCACCTAAGAATCCTTCATAGTCCATTACAACTGTGTCGCCTTCTTCAGCAACATCTTCTTTTAATACTAATTCAGCTTGCTTTTCTTGACGTTGTTTCAATGCTTCTTCAACATCAGCATCTGTTACGTCACGGTCTTGTTTTTCAACTGTAAGGTTTTTGTATTCGCCTAATTTAACTTCAGGTTTAACCGTTACTTTTGCAGTGATTACCCATGGTTGACCTTTTTCCATGCTTTTAATGTCAATTTCAGGTTGCGTAACTGGATCAATGCCAGCTTCTTCTACAGCTGCATCATAAGCAGTTGGTAGAGCTGCATTCAATGCATCTTCATATAATGATTCTTCACCGTATGTGCGGTTAAAGATATGACGAGGAACTTTCCCTTTTCTGAATCCAGGAGCAGTCAAGTTTTTTCTAACTTGCTTGAATACTTTATCCATTTCAGCTTTCATTGTTTCTTCAGGTATTTCAAAGGTTAATACACCTTCGTTAGTTTCTGTTTTTTCCCAATTTGTAGTCATTTATTTTCCTCCAAAAGTCTTTCTTTTTTCGCAATAAGCTTCATTGCATACTCACTTAGTCTACACTACATGCTTTGCAAAGTAAATAATAATACGTTGAATTCCTGCTTTAAACTTGAAAAAAATAAGATTGATGGTAAGATTTTACAGAATTGATGCGAACAATGATTCGGATATCGTCATTTCTTATCAAAAAATTATTTTCACTTTTGATGAATAGACTGATACAATTTGTAGGAGGACGTGAGGATTTATGACAATCAACTATCCAAATGGTAAACCCTTCCGAAAGAATCATTCAGTTTCTAGTGTTAAGGCAAATAAAAGAACCATCGAATACGGCAAACGTGGGATGAATCTTGAGGAATATATAAATGAGTCAAATCAATTCTATCTTGAAAGAGGCATCGCGGTTATACATAAAAAGCCAACGCCGATTCAAGTTGTTAAAGTTGACTATCCTAAAAGAAGTGCTGCGGTTATTCGCGAAGCATACTATCGTCAATCGTCTACAACTGACTTTAATGGTATTTACAAAGGGTTTTATATCGACTTTGAAGCGAAAGAAACCAAAAACAAAACATCTTTTCCATTAAATAATATTCATGACCATCAAATCAAGCACATGCAACAATGCCAGAAAATGGGTGGCCTGACATTCGTCATTATTGGTTTTACTAGTTTAGATCGAATATTTTTATTAGAGAGCACGCATTTCGTTGACTTCTCAGAAAAACATAAACGCAAGTCAATGACACTTGCTTATATAGAAGAACATGGTTTTGAAGTATCTTATGGGTTTCAACCTTCATTAAATTATTTAACTGCTTTAGAACAATTAATCGAAGAAAAACAACTTAGAGGTGAAAGAAACAATGTCGAGACAAAATAATCAAACAAGAAAATCACGCTCACAACAACAGAAAAGAAGCGGCAGAAAAAAAACCAAACAAACAAAAGGATCGATTTTCAAAAAGATTTTCCTTTGGAATAATAGCTGTTCCTATCCC
>CAZLGI010000292.1:0-1513 GCA_964558995.1 uncultured Carnobacteriaceae bacterium
ATCTCATTACGACTATTCTACCAAAAAAACAAACTAAAATAGAAATTATAAATGATGCAAATCGTTATTCCAGCCGGACAAAGTATCGAACTAGATAACTTGGAACGCGATAAAGAATATATTTTTGAAATCAAAGTGCCTGTAGGAATATTTTTCTTAAATATGAGATAGATGAAATGAAGACAGCGTGTTGGTATAATAAAAGGAAATAGTCACATTTAGGAAGGAAGGTGGAGAAGTGAAACACCTAGGCACAATAGAATTGGAAACCGATCGACTACTTTTAAGAAGGTTAACGATGGACGATGCGTTTGATATGTATCATAATTGGGCTTCCGACAAAAAGGTGACGGAGTATTTAACTTGGCCAGCACATGATTCAGTTCAGACGACAAAGGCTCTGCTGGATATTTGGACAGGTCATTATATTGATGATGACTTCTATCAATGGGGGATTATCCAGAAAGATATAAATAAAGTAATCGGTACGATTTCAGTGGTCGAACAAAATCCTTCAATAAGAATGGTTCACGTTGGATACAGCATTGGCCAAAACTGGTGGGGACAAGGTTATATGACCGAAGCCTTTAAGCGAGTGATTCGATTCTTTTTTGAAGACGTACAAATGAACCGAATCGAATCCGAGTTTGATCCTCGAAATGTCGGCTCAGGTATTGTCATGCAAAAATGTGGTCTCATATACGAAGGCACCGCAAGGCAAGCCTCGAGAAATAATCAAGGTATTTGCGATGCGGCACGATACGCTATATTGGCTGAAGATTATTTTGAGACGCAAGAGACAAACTAGCTAGAAAGTTTTTAAGTACCAGGCATCCATGGCATCATGTTCCGTACCGGCTAAAGGCTTCTCTAATAAAGTAAAACCAAACTTTTCGTATAACTTATTAGCGGTACTCAATTCATGCAAGGTTTCTAAATAACAACTTTGATATTGCTTGCGAGCAAATGCTAGAGCCGTTTCCATCAGGTGATTCGAAATACCTTGGCCTTGCGCTTTAGGCAGTAAATAGAGCTTTTGCAGTTCACAAATATGGCGAAGATCGTTAAAAGGGGCTATTCCAATACCGCCGACTAACTCTCCGTCTAATTCAACCACCCAATAGTTAGCATGATCTAATTCAGAATAGTAACCATATAAGTCATCTAATTGCGGGTCAAAATAAGCTGTACCGGGTTTATCCCAGCCAAGCGATTTTAGTGATTGTTGGATAATTGCTTTAATAGTAAGATTATCTTCTGCTTTAATCGGGCGAATAATCATTGTGACACTCCTTATTAGTCTTTCGTTCTATTCTATCGAGAAGTCAGCAAAAAAGAAACAGGTTAGTGAAGGCAAAAATGTGGCCTCACTAACCTGTTATATTTTAGAAGCTTACTCAGCAACTACTTTTTATATTTTAGCTGGCTTTACTACTGCATGGTTTTTAATACCCGGCACTGTTAACATGACCGCAAAGCTTGCAAGATATAAGACTGACAAGAACGCCATCAC